>CAYNMQ010000114.1:0-6673 GCA_964398245.1 uncultured Spirochaetales bacterium
AAGACGGTGCTCCTGAAGACGATCATCGGGCTCCAGCGTCCCACCCAGGGCACCGTCTGCTTCGACGGGCGCGACGTGTACAGGCTGAGCGAGAAGGAGCTGACCCGCACCCGGATCCGCTTCGGCTTTCTCTTCCAACAGGCCGCCTTGTTCGACAGCATGACCGTGGCCCAAAACGTGGCCTTCCCGTTGCGGCAGCATTCGACGCGGCCGGAACGCGAGATCCGCGAGATCGTCCTGGCGCGTCTGGCGGAGGTCGGGCTTCCCGAGAGCGTGGTGGGCAAGAAGCCGGCGGAGCTTTCCGGCGGAATGCGAAAACGCGTCGGTCTGGCCCGGGCCCTGGCCCTGGAGCCGGAGATCATCCTCTACGACGAGCCGACGACCGGGCTGGACCCGATCATGAGCGACGTGATCAACGAGTTGATCCTCAGCACGCGCCGACGTCATCCGGTGACGAGCATCGTCGTGACCCATGACATGCACACGACGCAGAAGGTGGCCGACCGTGTGGTGATGTTCTATCCGCTCGCGCGGCTCCGTCCGGGGGAGCCCCAGATCCTGTACGACGGCCCACCCAGCCAGATCGACCACGCCGAAGACCGTCGCGTGCGGCAGTTCGTTCAGGGCGAGGCCGGGGAACGACTCATGGAGATGCGCGGCGTCAACGGTACCGAGAGCGAAGAGGAAGCGGGGATTAGGGATTAGGAGTTCGGAGTTGGAAGTGGGGAGCTAGGGGTTGGAAGTGGGGAGCTGAGATTCAGGTCTCTGTCCGCGTAGCGGGCGGGCTTGCCCGCCGCTCTCCGGTTCCGATGCCGATCCGGGAGAAGAGTCGCCATGAACGAGCGTGTCGTGCAATTTCGCGTTGGGGTGATGATGCTCGCCGCCATCCTCCGCACCCTCATTCTCGTGTTTCTGTGCGGCGAGGGCCCCCAGGTGCTCCAGCGACGCATGACCATCCACATGGTGTTCACCGAGGCGCCGATGGTCCTGGAGAACACGCCGGTCAAGAAGAGTGGGGTGGTGATCGGCCGGGTCACGGAGGTCAGACTCCTCGACGATGGAAGAGTCCGCATCTCGGCGGCGATCGACGAGGACAAGCCCGTGTTCACCACCGACGTGGCCAGGATTAGCGCCTCCCTCCTCGGCGGCGACGCCGCCGTGAACCTCGAGGCCGGCAGAAGGCCCGTGCCGCGCCAACGCGTCACCGACGGCGCCGAGATCGAGGGGATCGGCTACACCGATCCGATCCAGGTCATCGGCAACCTCCAGGACCGTCTTTCCGGCGCCATCGGGTCCATCACGAACACCAGCACGGAGTTGGGCCAGGTCGTCCACCAGGTCGGCGAGGTCCTCAAGACCAACCAGGAGAAGATCAACCGGATCGTGACCCAGGCCGACGACGCCTCGCGCGACGCCCGGGAGACGCTCCGCAACCTCAACGAGATCTTCGGCAATCCGGAAACCAAGGCCAAGCTCAAGGACGCCAGCGACCAGCTCCCCGAGCTCGTCCGGACGACCCGGGAGACCGTGGGCGGAGTGGGCAAGGTCATCGCCGGCTTCGACAAGAATCTCCAGAACCTCGACAAGTTCACCTCCGCGCTGGGCGACCAGGGGAGGGAAGCCATGCTCCGGCTCGGGCAATCGACCGAGAAACTCGATCGGCTGGCCGACGAGATGCTCGTCCTCACCAAGAACATCAACGGCGGCGACGGGACCCTCGGTCAACTGGCCACCAACCGGGAACTCTACGACAACCTCAACAGGACCGTCGCCACCGTCGAAGAACTGAGCCGGGAACTGAGGCCGATTCTCCGCGATGCCCGCGTCTTCACCGACTCCATCGCGCGCCATCCCGAGAAACTCGGCGTGCGCGGCGCGCTGGAACGCAGCCCGGGCACGAAGTGGTGACGATCCCGTGGCAGGGGCGGCTGGGTCAGGTCATTCAAAGGGACCAGCCGGCGCGGTAGGGTGGGTTGAGGAGCTTGTTCGCCTCTTCGCTGTTGGTGAACCGCATCGCCGGGCCGTCCCACGCGAGTTTCTCTTTGGTGCGGATGGCGATGTTGCCCAGGAGGACCACTTCGGTGAGGTGGGCGGCGTGGTGGGCGAAGTTCGAGCCGGCCGCCGGACCGCCCTTGCCCACCTCGCGCCGCATTATTTTCTGGCGGCCTTTCGGGAGGATTTCGGCCTTGATCTCCTGTTCGCCGACGAGGAGCGTTCGCTTCTTGACGGTAAGCGGCCGGATGCTTTCGCGACCATCCTTGTCGGGCTCTCTTATGAGACCTCCTTCATAACCTTCGTGCGATGGCTTGCTCGTCAAGGCATCCCGCTTATTGCGCGCGACCGACGGACGGGGGTTCATCCGCTTATCGTCGCCGGCGGCGTCGCCGCATCGCTCAATCCGTCGCCGCTTCTTGAGATCTGCGATGCGGTGCTCCGCGGGGAGGCCGAGGCGATGCATGACGAGCTGTGCGGCGTTCTGGATGATCCCGAAGCCGCCCGGAGACGGCTTGCGTCGTTGTCCTATGCCGTTTCGACGGGAAGGATGCCGTCGCCGGCATGGGCGCCTGCGCGATCGTTCGCGGTGAGCAGTCATCCGCTCCTCGACCGGTGGGGGAACGAATTCGGCGATCGGGTGGTGCTCGAACTCGACCGCGGATGTGTGGGGAATTGCCGATTCTGCGCGGCGCGGCATCTCTACGGACCGCGGCGGGAGGCCGATCGTACGCGCCTCGTGGCGGCGGCCGAGGAGGCTTTCGCGCGCGGGAAGGGGATCGCTCTTCTCGGCACCGGGGTGGAGAGCGTTTCGTATGTTGACGACCTCCTTGAGCGTGCGATCGCGGCGAAAAGAAGCGTCTCTCTTTCTTCGGTGAGGATGGCCGGATTCACGCCCGAGTTCGCGGCGCGCCTCGCGGCGGCGGGGGTGAAGACCGTCACATTGGCTCCGGAGAGCATGCGCGAAGCGACCCGCCGGCGGATCGGAAAGCCGCTTGGGGACGAAGAGCTCTTCGCGGCCCTTTCATTGGCGCGGAAGCATCGCTTCAAGGTGAAGCTGTACCTGATGGCCGGTCTGCCGGATACCGATCCGGTCGAGGAGGCGGAGGCGACGGTCGCTTTCGTCGCCGAGACGAGGAAAAGGGGGACGAAGGTCCCTCTGTCGCTGAGCGTGGCGCCCTTCTGTCCGAAACCGGGAACGCCGTTCGCCGGCCGGCGGTTGATGACGAAAAGGGAGTACGAACGCTTCCGCGGCATCGTCCAACGCGGCGTGGGCGTTACGGCGCCTCAGGTGACCATCGAATGGTTCTCGTGGCGCGAGTCGCTTCTGCAGGCGGCGGCGGGTCGTTTTGATGTCGAAACGGGGACGCGTTTTCTCCTCGCTTGCGCCGAAACGGCGGATCTGCGGGAGGCGGAGCGGCGTTCACGGGTATCTCTCGAAGACTTTGCCGGGGAGGCACAGCCATGATGAGCGTTGCGCATCTCACCGTTACGGCGGCCCTCGTCGTTCGTCGCGGAAAAGCGTTCATCGCCCGCCGGGCCGACGGGGGTCACCTGCGCGGGAAATGGGAATTCCCCGGCGGGAAGGTGGAGCCGGGGGAGACGCCGCAGGCGTGTCTTGCGCGTGAGTTGAAGGAGGAGTTCGGGGTGACGGCTGTGGTCGGAGAGGTGTTCACCGAGGTGACGCATAGGTACGAGGACAAGGTAGTGCGCCTCATCGTCCTCCGTGTCCGGCGCGTCTCGGGGCGTTTCGTCCCGACGGAACACGACGCCATGGCATGGGTGAGGCCGGAAGAGCTCTTGTCGTACGACCTTGCTCCCGCCGACATCCCGGTGGCGCGCCTTCTCGTCGAACAAGGGGTCAGTCGAGCGCGCCGCCTGCCGACAAGAGGTCAATGATCGCTTGGTCGCCGTTCTCCCGGGCGATCCGCATCGCGGTAAGCCCGTTCTTCGCCTTTCTGTTCACATCGGCTCCCTGCTCGATGAGGTAGGCGACGACCGGCGCGTGGCGGAACCGCGCTGCGAACATGAGCGGCGTGAGGCCGTTCTGGTTCTCGGCATCCACTGAGACGCCCTGTTCCACCAGCATGGTGACCGCCGCAAGATCGCCGTCGCGCGCCGCCTGCAGGATCTTGCGTTCCTCCGCGGCGCGGTCGTAGACGATCGATTTGAAATCCACGGTGTTCGGTTCGGGGATCGGGGCGCTATGCTCGGGAACGGGAGCAGCGGCCGGCTTCTCGGACGGTGCCTTCTTCTTTCTCTCTTTCTCCTCGGCGGCGCGCCGTTCCTCCTGCTCTTTGATCTTCTTCAGGTCGGTTTCTCGGAGGATCGCCGTCTCGTCGAGAATATAGAGCACCGCGAACAGCGCGAGCGCGACGAACGAGGCGAGCGCCCCGGCGATGCCCGACTGTTGAAGCGCCAAGGTCACGACGACGAAGAAGGCGAGCGCGACCCACTTGGTGTACCGGGTATGCGCCATGAGATCCTCCGTGACGATGAGAACGATCGGATTTTATGTGTAAACGACGACAAAAGCAAGCGGATGTGGTAAAAGTGGACAACGAGAGCCTCTCACGGCATAGTTCGTTCATCAGCGAGGCGACATGGGCGAAGTTCCGCTTCTCATCTTCCGTTCGACATCGGGCAACCGGACCGCGATCCGGTCACTCGCCGCGTCGCTCGAGGCCATCGGCGTCGTCCCCGGCCCGGTCCGCGTCATCCGTGACCTGAGCGAAGTTGACGATATCCCCGCCGGCGCCGCGCCGCTCTTCCTCTTTTCGGCGATGAGTTGGGACTTCGCCGCGAGCGTGGAAGAGATGCGATTTCTGAGAAGGCGTTTTCCGGTGTCCCGCTTCATCCTTGGCGGTTCCCATGCGTCAGCGCGGCCGCGCGAGGCGCTCGAGGCCGGATTCGATTACGCGGCGGTAGGTGAGGGGGAGGAAACGATACGCGCCGTCTGGGAACGAGTGCGGGAAGGACGATCGCTCGACGGTATCGCGGGCCTCTACCGGCTCGCCGGCGGCGAGCTTGTCGGCGACCCCGCGCCGCCGGTGGACATCGAGCGTTTCCCGATGATGGCCCACCGCTTCAAATTGCACGGTCCCATCGAGATAACCCGCGGTTGCGCGAGTGCCTGCCGCTACTGCCAGACCTCGTTCTTTCACGGGGCGCACGAACGCTGGCGCAGCCATGAGGCGATCCTCGCTGCGGTGAAGAAATTGGCCGCCCGCGAGTTTCTTTACTACCGCTTCCTTTCTCCGAACGCGCTCGGATGGCAGAATGCGGGAAACAAAACGCCCGGGGCGCTCCATCGGCTTCTTGCCGATATTCGGCAGGTTGTTGGACCGCGCCGCAAGGTCATCTTCGGCACTTTCCCCGCCGAGATACGGCCCGAGTTCGCGACCCGCGAGAACATGGCGGCGATAAAAAAGCACTGCGACAACCCGATCATCGTCATCGGCGGCCAGTCGGGGAGCGACGCGATGCTCGAGAAGATGCACCGGGGCCACACCGTCGCCGACATCCACCGCGCCGTCGAGCACACGATTTCCGTCGGCCTGCGGCCGATCGTCGATCTCATATTCGGTCTGCCGGGAGAGACGCCCGACGACCTCGCCGCGACGGTGCGGATGATGGACGCCCTGCTCGGCCGGGGGGGGCACATCCGCGGACATGTCTGGCTGCCGCTCCCCGGGACACCGTGGGAAAGCGAGCCGCCTGGTGATCTCCCCGACGAGTTGGTGCGCCGCTTCAAACTGATGTCATCGAAGGGGGCGCTGTCGGGCTGCTGGGAGGAACAGTTGCGGGAAAATCGGCGCAGGTTGAGAGAAATCGGCAAAAACCGTTGACCTTTTATTTTGGAGAGGGTACAACAACAGATGCCGATGGGGAGGATATCTAACGGAGAAAAGTTATGCGTGCAACGATGCTTATGATCGCGGTGCTCGTCGCTGGAATTCTGTTCGCGGCCGATGCGCCCAAGGCGCCGGCGGGCGAGGCAAAAAAAGCGCCTGCGGTGGAGACAAAACAGGCGGAAGCGGCTCCCGCCGCCGCTCCCGCGAAGGAGGCGAAAAAGGAAGAGCCCGAGAAGACGGCGCTCCCCGAGCCGAAGGTCTATGAGGTGAAGGAGGATGTCGTCACCGACACCAAAACGGGTCTTATGTGGCAGAGGAAGGATGCCGGCAAGAGCATGACGCACAAGGAGGCGGTCGAGTACTGCGAGGCGCTGAAACTCGGCGGCTACGACGATTGGCGGCTACCGACCATTGACGAACTGCGGACGCTCATCGTCGGCTGTCAGAGCGGCACCAGTGCCTGCAAGGTCGGCGGCGATTGTCTTGCTTCATCATGCTGGAATCCTGAGTGCGCCTGTCAGGCAGGAAAAGGTCCCGGGGAAAACGGTTTTTACTGGCAGAACGGTGTCTGGCAGGGAAGCGGCAAGTACTTTTGGTCTTTCTCAGTCCAGAGCGACAAGAAGGGCGAGAAGGCGTGGGATGTCGGGTTCAACTACGGGAATGTCTACGACTATGACCGTACCCAAAAGGCCGATGTCCGCTGCGTGCGGAAGGGAAAATAGCCGGTCTCATGGAGCGCGATACCGCCAAGTGGCTTCTCATCACGGGGCTTTTAGGGCTCGCGTTCTTTCTCTGGATTTACTTTGATGAGATAAGATCATTCGTCG
>CAYNMQ010000115.1:0-6497 GCA_964398245.1 uncultured Spirochaetales bacterium
GCCGATATTGCCGCCGCTTGCGGCGATCGGGCTTGCGTTCCTTACGCGGCGGGTCGTCGCGGCGCTCTTCTGCGGCATCTGGACCGGCGCGGCGCTCATCGTCCTGAGAGACGGCGGCACGCTCGTCTCGAGCGTCGGGGGAGGCTTTTTCCGCGCCGCCGACACCTGGGTCATCAAGGGGCTCAACGACCCGTCGCACCTCCTCATCATCGTCTTCACCTCGCTCATCGGCGGGATGACCGGCATCCTCGCCGCCTCGGGCGGTATCCACGCCTTCGTCGCCCTCATCGCCCGCACCGCGAAGAACCGCATCGGGGCGCAACTCGCCGCCTACGCGACCGGCGTGCTCATGTTCTTCGACGACTACTCCTCGGCCATCGTCACCGGCTCGGCCTTCCGGCCGCTCACCGACCGCTGGCGCATAAGCCGCGAGAAACTCTCCTTCATCGTGGATTCGACGAGCGCCCCCATCGCGAGCGTCTCGATACTCTCGACCTGGATCGGCTACGAACTCGGCCTCATCGCCGACGCCTTCCGGCAGAGCGGCATCAACCTCGAGGCCTACAACGCTTTCCTTGCCTCGATACCTTACCGCTTCTATGCGCTTCTCCTCCTCGTGATGATACCGCTCTCCGTCCTCCTGCGGCGCGAGTTCGGCCCGATGCGTAGGGCCGAGGAGCGAACGCTCGCGACCGGCATCCCGCACGAACCGGGCGGCGACCTCGCCGCGAGCGCCGACGAGGCGCATCTGCCGCCGGTGGAGAAGCGGCGCTGGTACGACGCGGTCCTGCCGGTCGTCACGATGGTCGGCGCGGTGCTCGGCGGGCTCATCGTGAGCGGCCGCTCGGCGCTCGCCGCGAAGGGGGCGACCGCGTTCCCGATCCGCGAGGTCATCGCGGCGGCCGATTCGTTCATGGTGCTCATGTGGGCGGCGCTCCTCGCGACGCTCGTTGCCGGCGGGCTTGTCCTTCTGCGGCGCACCCTCACGGTGGACCGGCTCGCCGCGGCGTGGCTCAAGGGGCTCCAGATGATGCTCCCCGCACTCATGATCCTCACGCTCGCGTGGACGCTCGGCGCGGTCACCAAGGAACTGGGCACCGCCGAGTTCATCGCGCGGGGACTCTCGGGTGTCCTCTCGGCGGGACTGCTCCCCGCCGCCGTCTTCATCGCCGCCGCGCTCACCTCGTTCGCGACCGGCACCTCGTGGGGGACGATGGCGATACTCTTCCCCACCGTGATCCCGCTCGCCGCCGGCATCGCCGCGGCGCAGGGGATGGACGCCGCCGCACTGAACGACCTCGCCATCCTCACCGTCGGCGCGGTGCTGACCGGCTCCATCTTCGGCGACCACTGCTCGCCCGTCTCCGACACCACCGTCATGGCGGCGATGTACTCGGGACTACCGCTCATGGACCATGTGCGGACCCAACTCCCCTACGCCCTTCTCTACGGCACGATCGCCGTGCTCCTCGGCTATCTCCCCGCCGGCTTCGGAGTCAATCCCTTCCTCTGTCTTCTCTGCCAGATCGCCGCGGCGGTCACCGTTCTGCGCACCATCGGTAAGCCAACCGCCGCCTCCAGTTGACAGCACGCCCCTTCGGCGCTACAGTCGCCGCCATGAAGAGGTCTCTGCGCGACATTGCGGCACGCTACCGTTTTCCCATCGCCCTCGGCGGCGCGGCGCTTATCGTCGCCCTCGCGTGGTATGCGATCCGTGAAGAATCCATCTTCTCGTTCCACGCCCTCTGTCCACTGTCGCCCGTCTGCGCCTTCTTCACGATGCCGGGGCACGGCGTCGTCTGGCCGTGGGGGGCATTCTTCTTCGGTGCGCTCGTCCTCTCGGCGCTCTTTGCCCGGCGGCTCTTCTGCGGATGGCTCTGCCCGGTCGGCATCGTGCAGGAGATCCTTCATCTCCCGAAGCGGGCGGCCCGCCTGCCGGAACGGCCCGCGACGCCGCTCCGGCGCCGCACCGCGCTGGCGACCCGCCTCATCATCCTCGCGGCAACGCTCATGGTGCCGTTCATGACCGGCACGATGTTCTTTGCGAGTTTCTGCCCGATGATACGGATCGGCGATGTCCTCTACCGCACCGACTTCGTCGGGGGCCTCGCCACACTTCTCATCTTTGTGCTCCTTTCGCTCGCGCTGGAACGATTCTTCTGCCGCTTCATCTGCCCGCTCGGTCTCATCCTCGGCTGGGCAGGACGGCTCGGCGCGCGCCTCTTCCCGACGCTCACCGTGCGGCGCACCTGCCGCGCCGGCGACAAATGCTCGCGGTGCGGCGATGCCTGCCCGACAAAGATAGACCTCTGCGCGGTGAGCGACACGATAGACGACCCTGAGTGCATCCTCTGCCTGCGCTGTGTGAAGACCTGCCGCTGTTACACCGTGGGAATGAAGCGATGACCGCAGTGCCCCGGATGCTCCTCATCGGCGCGACAGCGAAGAACGCCGGCAAAACCACCCTCGCCTGCCGCATCGTCGAACGCTTCCGCGACCGCGGCATCATTGTGGTCAAGGCGACGATCCACCGCGGCGACGAGAAGGGTCAGTGGTCGGTTACGCGCGAGACGGGCGCCCATCCCGACAAGGACACCGGTCGGCTCCTCGCCGCCGGCGCGCGCGAGGTGCTCTGGCTCCGCTCCGACGAGGACTGCGTCGAACGGGCGGTCGCCGAACTGCTCTCCCGCATACCCGACGGCGTTCCGCTCCTCTGTGAATCGAACACGCTCCGCCGCTTCGTGACCCCATCGCTCTTCCTCATGGTGCGGCGCGAGGACGATGACGCAATAAAACCGACCGCGCAGGCAGTCATCGGGAAGGCCGACCTCGTGGTCCATTCCTTCGCCGGGCCGGAAGGGGTTTCCTTTCATCCCGACATCCTTTCCCGCCTTCTGTTCGAGGACGGCATCTGGAGGCTTTCATCATGATACGCTTCGAAGAGGCGCTCAAAACGGTCCTTGCCGCGGCGCGGCCGGTCACTGCACGAGAAGAGGTCCCGCTCGAGGAGTGCGTGGGACGCGTGCTCGCCCTGCCGGTCGTCGCCGACCGCCCGATACCGCCCTACGACCGCGTGGCGGTGGACGGCTACGCCTGCCGCCGGTGCGATCTGCCGGGGCCGCTCACCGTGATAGAGACGGTCGCCGCCGGTGCACTGCCGCAGAAGAGGGTCGAACCGAAAACCTGCATCCGCGTGATGACCGGCGGCGTGCTGCCGGCGAACGCCGACACCGTCGTCATGATCGAGGATACTACCGAAACGGCGCCTGACACCATACAGGTGACCCGTATCGACAAACAGGCCAACATCGCCTGCAGAGGCGAGGACGCGGCAGAGGGATCGGTGCTCATTCCTGCGGGAACGCGCCTTTCCGAAAAACACCTTGCGACGCTCGCCGCGGTCGGTGCCGTGCGGCCGGTCGTCTGGCGCCGCCCGCAGGCCGCCGTCGTCTCGACCGGCGACGAGATCGTGCTTCCCGAAGAGCGGCCGCTCGACCACCAGATACGCAACAGTAATGGCCCAGTGCTCGCGGCGCTCTGCCGCCGTGCCGGCGCCACGGTCGTCTCCGCGACGCTCATCCCCGACCAACTCGCGGAACTCGAAGCGGCTATCCGTAGCGCGCTCGAACGGAGCGATGTCGCACTGCTCTCAGGCGGCGTCTCGAAGGGGAAGTTCGACCTCGTCCCCGAGGCGGTGAAACGGGTCGGCGGCACGATATTTTTCGACACGGTTGCCATAAAACCGGGCAAACCGACCACCTTTGCGCTCGCCGGCGAGAAAGCGCTCTTCTGCCTGCCGGGCAACCCGGTCTCGGTCTTCGTCGTGTTCGAACTCCTCGTGCGGCCGTTTCTCGACCGGATGAGCGGTGTCACCGGCGCGCCTGTCGAACTCTCTCTGCCCCTCGGCGGGCGGTTCGAGCGGCGTTCGGGCGAGCGCGACGAGTGGATACCGGCGACGATCCGGAGCGGGAGGGCCCACCCGCTCCCCTACCATGGATCGGGGCATTTCCATGTGCTCACGAACGCCGACTGCATCGTTCGCATCCCGGCAGGCACCGTGGCGGTCACCGCAGGAGAAACGCTCCATGCGCGACTCGTTTGACCGCGAGATCACCTACCTGCGCATCTCGGTCACCGACCGGTGCAACCTGCGCTGTCACTACTGTATGCCAAAAAACGGCATTCGCTGGATACCGCACGAAAAGATACTCTCCTTCGAAGAGATCGCTGCCTTCACGCGCACCGCGGTGGGACTCGGCGTTACGAAGGTGCGGCTCACCGGCGGCGAACCGCTCGTGCGAAAAGGGGTCGTCTCGCTCGTCGCGATGCTCGCCGCCATTCCGGGCATCGCCGATCTCGCGATGACGACGAACGGCGTTCTTCTGGCGGCATTCGCCCGCGACCTCAAGGAGGCAGGGCTCATGCGTCTCAATGTGAGCCTCGATACGGTAAGTCGCGAACGCTTCATCAAGATGACCGGCTCCGATCTGCTTGAAGAAGTCCTCACCGGCATCACCGCCGCGCGCGCGGTCGGCTTTCCGGTCAAGATAAACACCGTCGTCGAGCGCTCACCCGACGAGGAGAACGCCCGCGCGGTCGCCGCATGGGCGTCCCGCGAAGGGCTGCCGGTCCGCTTCATCCCGCGCATGAGTCTCGCCGAAGGAAAATTCTTCGGGGTGATGGGCGGCACCGGCGGCGACTGTGCGCGATGCAACCGTATCCGGCTCCTCGCCGATGGCACCGTCAAGCCATGCCTTTTTTCCGATATCGGCTTTGATGTGCGCACATTCGGCGCCGAGGAGGCGATCCGGCGTGCGATCGCCGCAAAACCGGCGCGGGGGACCTGCAACACCACAGGAGCATTCCATACCATCGGAGGATGATGCCATGTCGTCGAAGAAAAGGAAGATCAAGGCCCGGCAGATGAAACAGAAGGGGGCGCCGCATCCCCGGCCGCTCGCGCTGAGCCATGTGGATAAGCAGGGAAAGGCACGCATGGTGGATGTCGGCGACAAGGAGGTTGTCCGCCGCATGGCGACGGCACGCGGATTCATCCGCCTCGCCAGAGAGACGGTGTCGCTCGTCCGCGAGAACGGCCTCAAGAAAGGCGATGTGCTCGCCGTGGCTCAGATCGCGGGCATTCAGGCGGCGAAGCTCACGCCGCAGATCATTCCGCTCTGCCACCCGCTCGAACTGACGCAGATAACGGTGACCCCGGCGCTCACCACCGAAGGGGTCGAGGTGACCGCGACGGTGCGGAGCATCGCACGGACCGGCGTCGAGATGGAGGCGCTCACCGCGGTCGCGGCGGCGCTCCTCGCGGTCTACGACATGTGCAAGAAGATAGACCAGCGCATGGTCATCGAACGGATAACGCTCGTCGAGAAGACCAAGGAGGCGCTGTGGTGAGCGGTCGCGTCGTCGGCATTCACATCTCGGAGAAGAAAGGAACGATAAAGAGGCCGGTGGCGATAGCCGAGGTGACGCCGCTCGGCATCGCGGGCGACGCCCATGCGGGACGATGGCACCGGCAGGTGAGCCTGCTCGACGCGGCGGCGGTGAAGAAGTTCACCGCGGCGAAGGGCACCGCCGTCGCGCCGGGCGAGTTCGCCGAGAACCTCCTCACCGAAGGGGTCGACCTGTCGCGCGCCGCGCCGCTCGACCGGGTTCTCGCCGGTCCGGTCGAACTCGAGATAACGCAGATCGGCAAGGAGTGCCACGGCCCCGGCTGCAGCGTCGCCCAGCGCGTCGGGACCTGTCTCATGCCGCAGGAGGGGCTTTTCGCGCGCGTCGTGAAGCCGGGAGCCATCCGGGTCGGCGACCCGGCGGAACTCGTCGAGCGGCCGCTCACGGTTCGCGTCGTCACCCTCTCCGACCGCGCCGCCGCCGGCGAGTACGAGGACCGCTCCGGCCCGCGCATCGCCGAACTCGTGAGCGCGCATTTCGCGAAGACCCGCTGGCACCTCGCGGTGGAGCGCACGGTGCTCCCCGACGAGCCGGAGATGCTCCGCAAACTGCTGCTCAGCGACAAGAGCGCCCTCACCGACATCGTCATCACGACCGGCGGCACCGGCCTCGGCCCGCGCGACATCACCCCCGATGTCGTGCGGAGCGTCGCCGACTGCGAGATACCGGGCATCATGGACCATGTGCGGCTCGCCTGCGGTGTGAGCAACCCTGCCGCGCTCCTCTCGCGGAGCGTCGCCGTCGTCATGGAGAACACCCTTGTCTTCGCGCTTCCCGGCAGCGTCCGCGCCGTCGAAGAATACTGCGTCGAGATCCTCAAGATACTCGAACACGCCATCCTCATGCGCCACGGCATCGGACACTAACGAAAACTTTATTTTCCTCCCCCGGTCGCTATCATGAACGCAGGTCGTGATGAACGGAGGCAGAGCATGGTCCTTATCCGCATTGCCATTCTCTGGGGACTCGTGTCGATGTGTTTCGCCACGCCGCTCAGCGCGGCGATCGTGACGCCGGAGGGGGAGGTCATC
>CAYNMQ010000116.1:0-5362 GCA_964398245.1 uncultured Spirochaetales bacterium
GAACCCCTTGAGGGTGCGCGGCTGGAAGAGGTCGAAGAGCGGCGGCGTGTCGACCCGGAAGGCGAGCTTGTAGGCCTCCTCGCCGATGGTGAAGTCGAAGAGCCGCACGCCGTCGGCCTCCGCCGCGCCGATCAGATCCTCCACCAGCAACAGGCCCGGCGACCAGTTCTTCCATAGCGCGTCGAAGGCGGGCGCCAGGAGCTGGAACGACGAGCCGGTGCGGGTGCCGAAGCCGGCGGCGAGCAGAAGCGCTTTCATGAAGAGACCTCGCCGAATTCGGGGATGAACGGGGCGATCAGATCGAGCATTTCTTCCATTTCAAGACGGCAGAGGGCATCGCGCACCATGAAGAGCGTGGGGCGGACGAACGGAAGGAACCACTGTTTTCCCTTTACCTGATGAAGGTAGATGAAGCGGCCGGCATCCTTCATCTTGCGCTGGACGGTCTGGAGGAAGAAAAGATGGTAGAACTTTTCCTTGTCGACGAGCACCTCGCGCGCCACCTCGTTGTACTTCCAGTAGTGGTCGAGCAGGTGGATCAACTCATCCTCGGTGATCGAGACATAGGAGTCGCGCAAAAGCGCCACGAGGTCGTAAACGATGGGCGCTTGGAGGGCATCCTGAAAGTCAATGATGAACAGTCCTTTCTTGGTCGGCATCAGGTTCTTCGACTGGAAGTCGCGGTGCGCCACCAGATAGGGAGCGCGGGAGAGCTCCTGCGAGATCCGCATGAAACGCCGTTCGAGTTTCGGCCAGAGATTGCGCCACGACGGGTGGTACACCCGCTTCTCGATCATATACTCGTAGAAGTGCCGGAACTCCTCCATGAAGAGCGACTTGGTGAAGGAGCGTCCATCGGCGGGGGTGTCGAACCTCTTGCGTTGCCACATCGTCCTCTGCCAGGTGATGAGCAGGTCGAGCGCGGCGCGGAGCATCGGCATCTTTCTCGCGGGGTCCGCTTCGATCCGCGCAAAGAGCGTTTCATCGCCGAGGTCTTCGAGGAGCGCCCGCCGTTCGTCGTGGTCCACATGGAGAACGGCGGGGACCCGGAGCTTCAGAGCGGTGAGCGCCTTCTGCATGGCGAGGAAGTCGCTCCATGAGTCGCCTCGTCCGAATTCGCCCGGCTTTGTGTAGGCGACGGTCATGAGGATGCAGGAACCTTTGCCGAAACGAATGCGGTGGTACAGGCGTCCGGAAGCGTCCCCGAAGAGCGGCTCGATGGTAAAATCGTAGAGAGGCTTTCCCTGCCACCCACTGAGCAGAGAAAAAGCGGCAAACGCGATGGTTCGATCGTTCACGCGGTCTCCCATTGTTCGAACAGTTCTTCAACTATCATGGCATAGTAGGGAAGGAAAAAGGCCGCCGGCACCGCCGCGAGCCAACCCCGTTCGGCGAAGAGAAGGTATGCCGCGGTATAGAGCGCCGCGATGGCAAGGTAGAGGAATGCCGCAACGAAAAAGAGCGGCAGACGGTTCTCGCGCCCGCTTCGGAAGCTCTCCATGCAGGCGTCTATGGCGAACTTGTCGCGTCCCACGATGTGGTGGAAAGAGAAGATAAAGAGGCTCCAGAAGAAGATGGAGGGAAGAATGAGCGCGACGAATCCCACCGTAAGAAGCGGAACGAGAAAGATCATGGTGACAACGCCGTTTTTCAGATAATGCCATGTCCGGCGGTGCAGGATATCGCCGAGGGAAGGGGTCTCTTCGCGGTTGCACCGGCGCACCGCGTCGGTGAGAGCGAGGAGCGCCCAGCCTTCGAGCAGAAAGAGAAGCGCGATCCCCAGCCCGACAGAATGGAGAAAGCCGAGCGGCGGCAGAACGGCGACGATGCCGAAGGGGAGAACGCGGCCGATGTTGGATTTATACTGGATACCGGCCTGTTCGATCGCCCGGGCTAGGTTGAACCGGAACGGACTGTCGTTCTCTTGGTGCATGACGGTCTCTCCAAACGAACGATTCATCTTACCTTATCAAGAGGAGATGGTCAAATTTATCGTCGTGGCTTTCTCATTTCTGTTGCCAAGCGTTTATCACATGGTTATGATAGGTGAAGTGTTGTTTCGAGTGAGATCGGGATGAAAGATCGGCTGTATTTCCTGTTTCTTTTTTTCGTATCGGTCGTCGCCTGTACGGTGCCGGAAGAGAGCACACCGGTAGTGACCGGTGATGGAGATGTGGCGGAGCAAGAGATCGTCGCCGGCGATCAAGACCTTTCTGCCGAAGAGGACAAGGCGGACGATACCCTCGAATCATCAAATGAAGGCGCCGATGAGCCGGAGACCGAAGTGAGAGATGAGTCACCCGACCTCGACGAGCCGGTGGTCGTCTTCGATCCTCCCGATGAACCGGAGAATCCGGTAGCCTACATCGTGACCGCCGAGGCGTTGCGGTACGAGTTCGAAAAACTGGCGGTGCTCCACACGCTCACCGGCATCCCGACGGTGGTGGTCGCCACTGAAAGCATCTGCGGCTCCTCGTGCGACGAGGATGACCCGCGCAACGACACCGCGGCGGCGATCAAGGCGTGGGCGATGGGGCGCCCCGGTATCCGCTACCTTATCCTCGGCGGCGACATCGAGGTGGTTCCCTCGCGGGCGGTGCACGACCGCTACAGCAATCTCGTCGCCGGCACCTTTGAAGAGGATTTCAAGAGCGATCACTACTTCGCCGATTTTTCCGAGTGGGACAGTAACCACGACGGTATCTACGCCCAAGAGGGGATAGACAACCCCGATCTCATCCCCGAGATCGCCGTTTCGCGCATTCCCGTTTCTGACAGCGAGGAGGCATCGCGTTACTTTGAAAAAGTGCGCCGCTATCTCACCGCCTATCCGGTGGCGGATGTTTTGAAGGCGATCCTTCTCGCCAACATCGCGACGACCTACAACGGTGTCGCCATCCATGCGGGCTACTACTTCGAGGCCGAAGGGCGCACCGCGTCGCTCATCCCGCCCGCGTTCGGTGTTAGGCGGCTGTACACCCCCACGATCCCGATGCCGAGCCTGCAGGCCGAGGCGCTCACGCTCGAAAAGGAGCGGCAGGCGCTCGAGGCGGGAGTGAACCTCGTCGTGCACAATGGTCACGGATTCCCCAGCCTTCTCACCTGCGAACAGGCCGACAACTCGCTCAACTTCACCGGCGAGATGGCCTACAACCTCGTCAACCAGACGCCGCTCATCTTTCTTTCGTGCGCCTGTCAGGCCGGGCAGTTCGAGGCGCCGTTCACCTGGCACTACACCGACAGTCAGGGCAACCCGAAAGAGCGGGTCTTCACCGAGGACGCGGCGGGCGAGCGGCTCATCAACGCGCCCAGCGGCGGTGCGGTCCTCTACCTTGGAAACACGACGACCGGTCTTGGCCTTGCGGGCGGCAGTCAGTTGATAGACGAGATGCTCCGCTATCTCTTCGCCCATGAGCGACCAATCGTCGGCGATGCGCTCGTCGCGGCGCGGACGGCGCTCAAGAAGAACGACACCTTCACCCCGCCGGTCGTCGGTGTGCCGCTGCCGGTCGTGGATGCCGACAGTTGGGCGTGGACCCAGAAGGCGGTAGTACTCCTCGGCGACGCGCTGCTGCCGTTCTGGCGCATCGAAACGCCACCGTCAGCCATACCCTCGTTCCCGGTCGAGCGGGGGCACGGGGGTGTCCGGATGACGCTCTCTCAGATTCCGCAAGGAGCGACGGCGCGACTCCACTTCTGTGGCAACTACTACACCGTTCCCGACGGTACAACCGAACTGACCGTCGCCGCTCCCGGCGATTGCCTTACCGTCGAAGCGGCGCTCTCCTCGCCGACCACCCAATACTGGTACGACTCGGCGCCGGTGGTGCCGTGACCGGAGAGAAAACTCTTTAGGGGGGATCTCACGGCTGCGGGTCGTCTCTACCGCGTATAGAGGCCGTCAATGAGTTCGCGGTAGCGCTCGAGAACGGCGCGTCGCTTGATCTTGAGCGTGGGGGTGAGCTCGCCGTTCTCGGCGGAGAACCGGCGGTCGAGGATGTGGAAACGCTTGACCGCCTCGTGGCTCTCGATACGGTGGTTCACCTCTTCGACGCACTGGCGGATGAGCTTCCGGACCGCGGGGTGAGCGGCGAGCGCCTGATCATCGGACGCCTCGATACCATTCTTTTTCGCCCACTCGCGGAGCGCGTCGAAGTTCGGCACGAGAAGCGCCGCAAGATACTTCTGTTCGTCGCCGATGACGCAGGCCTGTTCGATCCACGGCGTCGCGGCAAGCATGTTCTCTATCTTCGCCGGGGCGACATTCTTGCCGCTCGCCATAACGATGATCTCCTTCTTGCGGCCGATGATCTTGAGTTTGCGATTGTCGGTGAACACCGCGAGGTCGCCGGTCTTGAAGAACCCCTCGTCGTCGAAGACCTCCTGTGTTTCTCGTGACTTGCCGTAGTATCCCGTCATCACGATGGGCCCCTTTATGAGGAGTTCGCCGTCGTAGGTGAGGCGCACTTCGAGGCCGGGAAGCGCCGGTCCCACGGTGCCGACATCGCGGTCATCGGGCATGTTGACGCTCACGACGGGGGAGCACTCCGATATCCCGTAGCCTTCGACGATCGGCGTTCCGATGATGTTGAAGAAACGGACGATCTCGGGCTGTATCGCGGCGCCTCCCGAGATGAAGAGCTGTATCGTGCGGACCGTGCGGTTGCGTATCTTGTCGAACACGAGACGCCGGTAGAACGCGAAAGCGACATTCGCCGGGAAAGGGAGCGGTTCGTTCTTTTCGAGATGACGATAGATCTTCTCGCCGAGCCGCAGGCCGCGGTAAAAGAGGGTGCGCGGGACGAGGCCCGCGCCGTTCACCTTCTGGATGACCGAGTGGTATATCTTCTCGAAAAGACGCGGGACGGCGCAGGTTATGGTGGGGGATCCCTTCTCGATGTATTCGACCGCCCGCGCCATGACCGGGACCGGGATGATCGTGCCGCCCATCGAGACGACCGTCTGGATAACCGTGAATTCGTAAGCGTGACTGAGCGGTAACAGGGAAAGGTAGCGCAGGCCGTTGATGTGGTCGAGCACCGGCTGGAGCATATGGACATCGCTGATGATGTTGCGGTGCGAGAGCATGACCCCCTTCGGTTCGCCGGTGGTGCCGCTCGTGTAGATGAGCACGGCGGTATCTTCGGCGCCGGAGAGGCGCTCTTCGTCAGGGTCGAAAGCCGGATCGCCGCCGCGCTCGAACTGTTCGAGCGGCAGACAGCGCGGCGGCGTTTCTCATGGTTTATCGAAGAGCACCGTCGCGATGAACTGCCGCTCGGCGGCCGGGCGGATGTTCTCATAGAGCGTATCTTTCGAAACGAGACCGAATTTCGCGCCGCAGTCGCGGATGATATAGTCCTGC
>CAYNMQ010000116.1:5372-6406 GCA_964398245.1 uncultured Spirochaetales bacterium
TTGGCCTGGTCGGTCGCCCGTCTGGGGCGGCGCCATCTGGCCCTGGGCGCTGCGAGCCTGGCTGCCTGTCTCGGGATTATGGTCGCCTTTCTGCCTGGCTACTACGCCGGGCGCTATCTGCGCGACGAGATGCAAACGATGGCGCGCATCCTGGGCGCCTATGCCCGGCCTGATGATATAGTCCTGCTGATCGCTGCTCGCAGTGGTATAGAGCGGCACCGCGACGGCGCCGGCTCGCATGACGGCGTAGAGCGCTAGATACCACTCGGGACGATTCTCGGAAAGCAGAACGACCCGGTCGCCCTTCGCGACGCCTGCCCCCGCAAGAGCGCTCGCTATCCGTGAGATCCGCTCATGGGCTTGCCGGTAGGTCGTTTCATCGCTTCCTCCCTCGCGGGGCGCGGCGGTGAAGGTGGCGCCGCCGTGACGGGCGATGTTTTGTGCGAACAGTTCGTAGAGGTTACGCTCCACCGGATGTACCTCCCTTATTTTTCGGTTGACAGTCTTGTTCGGCTTGACTACAATGGAATATGCCTGCCGGGCTCGTGATGCGCTGGAAAGAGTAGTTTCTTCCGTGACTACCCAACGGGGCCGTCACCGTGCCGTGACTGTTAGAAAGTAGCGGCCGAACATGCCCCACCTGTGATGCACAGGTAAGAAACGATCTGGCGACACGGCCACGGCGGGTTTTTTTCTCCGACGCGCATTTAGGAACATAACCGCGTTGCCGAACCTCGGTTGCCTCGCTGTACGGAAAGTACAGCTTCGTTACCTGCGGCTCTTGCGCCTTGTTCTGTTCTCTAACTGCGCGCCGGTTCATTTTTGTATGACTCTGTCTGCTTTTTCAATGCGGCGATCTCTTCCTCGGTGAGTTCGCGCCACTCTCCCGGCTTGAGACCCCGAGCGGTCAATCCGGCGAACGAGATGCGTTCCAGCGAGAGAACGCGGCTTCCGACCGCCTTGATGAGTTCTTTGACCTCGTGTTTGCGGCCTTCGGTGAGGGTCATCTCGATCGTCACCGTGTCGGCGTCTCG
>CAYNMQ010000117.1:0-4031 GCA_964398245.1 uncultured Spirochaetales bacterium
ATCTTTCTCTCCAAGTTGCTCAAGACTTTCCATCATTTCGTCTCTTTCAATAATGATGGAACTTCTGGCGGATAGTTTTTTCATATATTCGTCATGCCCCTTAAACTTCTTCACCTGTGATTCATAATAGTCTCTTGTGGGCGCAAGCATTCTAAATCTATAAGTAAAGGCACAGGATGCAAAACATTTAAGCCTGTTCTCGGGATTGAATTTTTCCTTTGTCAGCAGGTTTGCCGTTTTTCTTAAAGACTCGCTTATAACTTCTATGCTTGCTGTTCTCTCAAACGAAGCGACATCTCTCGGTTCGTGGAATAGATATTTGCTATTCGGGTAGTATTCTACAAGGTCTAGCATACCTCCGAGGTGATCGTCATCCAAATGAGAGCAGACTATAAAATCGGGCTCTTCCTTAGAAAAACAATAAGGGAACACCTGCGTTTCAAGGTGGAGAAAGAGGCTGTCGCCATCGCCCTCGTTTCCTGCATCTATTACAACAATCTTATCGTACTTTTGTTTAGCATCTCTCAGCCAAACAACTATTGCGTCAGCATTTCCGACATTCAACAAATCAATGCAAATATCCATGTCGTCAACCTCCAAACTACAACTCCCCTTCAAACGCTTTCTGCAATATGGATTGGCGCAGTTTGGTGGCGCGTTGGAGATTGGTTTCGACGAGCGATTCCAGTTCCTCGACCATGCTCAACCGGCGCTCGACTTCTTCCACGATGCGTGTCTGTTCGGCGAGAGGAGGAAGCGGAATTGAGAATGGTCGAATGTCACGGATATATATCGCTTGCTGTGCCGTCGATCCCGACAGAAGACCCAAGGTCACCTTGGCTCTGTTCTCCGCCAAGCAAAGAGAAAGATACTTCCCCGATATAGGTAAACAGGGTTTTAAAAGAATAACGCTACCCATCAAACAAAATACCGCATCCGTTTGAACAACACATATTCGTCCGATTGTCGCCCCCCGGCTGACAATAAGGACATCGCCTCTTTCCGGGTCACAGCGCTTGCGGAATTGTTCTGCATCACCAGCAGAGACAAATTTCGGGTCATCGAACAGCACCCCTTGTTCTCGTACATCCTTGGCAGATAACAGACAAACACCTTCATCTGTTGTTGTGGGCGACAAATGTTCGCCATCGGTTATTTTGGAGCATGATTGATCTAAACTAATCCACGCCCAGCCTTCCGGCAACTCTGGTAGGTTGGTGGTATCGGGCGCGGCGGGTTCTTTGTATTTACCGCGACCGGACCAGTTCTTGCGGCGTTCGGTGAGGATTCTTTTCAGAAGTTGTTCGCCGGTTTCGTACTTGCGACCTTTTGCTTTGGCGAGTTCGGCTTCGGTGGGAACGAGTTTTCCTTCGCAGGCAGATTTCAGGACGGCGGCGCGGGAGCGTTTCAGGTTCGCATGCACGCGTCGTAGCGCCGCGACACCCGCATCCAGCCGCGTGAACTGCTTTTCAATCTCCGCCACGATCCGCTTCTGCTCTTTTTCGCTAGGAACGAGTAAGGGGATCTGTTTCATCGGACCTTGCGGAAGTTTCAAGCGCGTCGTTCCACTTACATAAGGCCGATAATCAATCGCGTTGAGTTGATAAAGAAGAAATGCATTCAACAACCCCGATTTGCCGCGCAAAACATGGGCGTGATTGTTGACCCACGACTTGCCGCGAATCATGTATGCTTTTGGCTTCGTCGGGTCAAGGAATGGCGCACCATCCTCGCCAAGAAGAACCAACTCTTCGTCGAAGAGATAGGTGTCGATAGTTCCGACTTGGCCGGTTGCGCCGTAGTATGGAATATCACCTTCTCTTTTGGCTCGTTCCTTGCTGTTCACAGGAACCCGTTTAGAATCTAAGATGTCAACAACTTCAGAGAGAGGGAAAGTTTTCCAACTTCTGGAACCGTTCACGCCGCCAGTACCTCATTGAGTTCTTCAAGTAGCGTAGGCAGTTGCTCGCCAAAGAGTTGGTGCGCCTTCCCCAGCCCACCGCGCTGAGCAAACGGCACTTCGTCGAGATCGCTCTCCTCTATCGTGATGCTCGTCGCGATGTGGTCACGGATGAGCGCCAGCCACGCCACCTGATCGGCAGTAAAGGTTATCCCCGCCTTCGCCTTACTCGCGAGCCACCCGTCGAACCGCGCACTCACCGAATCGCCGAACGGCTCCAACACCGGCTGTTGCTCCAGCGCGAACCGGACGATGGCAACGAGGTCCGCGAACCGCCCCGGCTGGGACTTGCCCTTCACCTTCCCCGGCTTCACCGCCGCGAAGGCATCCCACAACCGGTCCTCGGTCCACGCCGCATGATGGGCGCGCAGTTTCTTTTCCAACTCTTTCAGCATCGCTTCGGTGAGCCGCTGTTTGTAGGGACGGCTGTAGAGGATCTGGAGCGCCGTTATCTCGGCGTGGTGCTGTTCGATGTAGTCGCGGAACGACGAGAGAAGCGACATCGCCTTTTCCTTCGCCGCCGCGTCGAATCCGGCGGTGACTACCTTATCTATAGTGGTGGTGTCTATGATCTGCTCCGACTCCCGCTTCACCCGGACGAGCGCATCGCGCAGGGCGGGCAACTCGAACGGGAGACAGGCGGCGGCGATCTTCTCCGGAGAACCGGCATCGGGATCGAGCGCGGTCAGGAGTTGCGCCGAGAGTTCGCCGGGGCTCTTACCGCCGGAAAGTTGCCGTATCTCCTCTATCTTTTCACGCGGCGCCTGCCGCTCCAGCCGCGCAAGGCGACCGGCAAGCGAGGTCAGCGCATCCTCATCCCGTTTGCCGAGCGCGACGCCAAGAAGCAACTGGTCGAGCGGGACAGTCCGCATCCGCTCCAGTGGCCGCGAATCGGTCTTGTCGCTTTCGCAGACACCGACCGCATCGACGATGACGAAGTGGGTCTTGGCCCGCGCGTCTTCGCCGCTCACCGCCTGCAACTCGGTCGGGGTGAGCGTGCGGGTACCGCGCCCTTTCATCTGCTCGAAGTAGGTACGACTGCGGACATCGCGCAAAAAGACGAGGCATTCGAGCGGTTTGATGTCGGTGCCGGTCGCTATCATATCAACGGTGACGGCGATGCGAAGTTGCGGAGAGGTGCGGAACTGCTGGATGAGCGTGTCGGCGTTCGCCGGTCTGCCCGTTTCGGGGTTCACCGACTGGTAGGTTATCTTCCGGGCGAAGTCGTTCCCTTTGCCGAATACCTCGCGGACGATATGGACCACATCTTCGGCGTGCGAATCGTCCTTGCAGAAGATCAGAGTCTTGGGGACCATCGTGCGACCGGGGAAGAGTTCGGTGAAGAGCGCTTCCTTGAACGCCGTGAGGACCGTCCGTATCTGCGACGGGACGACGACCGACCGGTCGAGTTGGGTCGCCTCGTAGGCGACATCCTCGTCGAGCAGTTCGAGCCGCCGCTCGCGCGTCTGGCGATTTCGCCTGTCAACATAAAAGCCTTTCTCTATGAGGCCGCCCTTTTCGGTGACCTCCGTTTTTATCCGGTAGACCTCGTAGCCGACATTGACCCCGTCCGCGACCGCCCGTTCGTGGCCATATTCGGTGACGAGATTCTGGTTGAAGAAGCCGAGCGTCTGCTTGGAAGGTGTCGCGGTCAGGCCGATGATGTAGGCGTCGAAGTATTCGAGCACCTGCCGCCACTGGCCGTAGATCGAGCGGTGGCATTCGTCGGTGACGATGAAGTCAAATGTTTCTATGGGAACTTCGGGATTGTAGGCGACCTCTTTGGGACGCTCATCGGCGGCGCTCACCTCGAAACCGGAAAGTTCGTCCGCATCCTCGGGCAACTCCTCGCCGCGCAACATCGAATAGAGCCGCTGAATGGTGCAGATGGTGACGCGGGCGACGGTGTCGAGCCGGTTGCTGGTGAGGTGCTGAACATTGTAGAGTTCGGTGAACTTGCGGTTGCCGTCGGGGACGACGAACTGATCGAATTCCCCTTTCGCCTGCCTGCCGAGGTTGGCGCGGTCAACGAGAAAGAGAACCCGCCGCGCCCCGGCGTAGCGGATAAGGC
>CAYNMQ010000117.1:4041-6378 GCA_964398245.1 uncultured Spirochaetales bacterium
GGGGAACGCGCAGGCGGCGTAGGTCTTTCCCGAACCGGTCGCCATTTGAATGAGAGCGCGCGGATGATCGGCGGCAAGCGACTGCTCAAGGCCCGTTATCGCCTCTATCTGGCAGTCGCGCATCCCGGCGGTGACGAGCGGATGAGCGGTCGGCATCGCCGCGAGACGGGCGCGGAGCGTGTCGGGCTCGGTCGTCCACCCGGCGAGCGTTTCGGGGCGGTGGAACGAAAAGACAAGACGGGAACGGGGCTCCGGGTCGCGCTGATCGCGAAAGTAGGTCTCGACGCCGGTAGATTCGTAATAAAACGGCAACGGACCGGGAAGCGCTGTAAGAAAATCGGGCACCTCTTCACCGTAGCGGCCCGACTGGGACGAAACGATGGAGAGGGTCGTCCCCACCTTTTTCGCCTCGACCACCCCGACCGCCTTCCGGTCAACGAGGAGCAGGTAGTCGCACCGGCCGTTTTTCAGCGGCACCTCCCGCAAGGCGATGCCGCGCGCGGCGGAGGGGTGGTAGCGGTTGTAGTCCTGCACCGCCCAACCGGCGGCGGTGAGCATCCGGTCTATCTCTATCCGTGCTTCGGCTTCAGGGGAGAGAATGTTGCTCAAACGAAACCCTCTTCGCCGGTGTAGAAATATTTTATTTGTTTCCCTTGCATGGGCAATTTTTCTTTCCCTTTTTTTCGTTCCCACTATAGCATGAGGGCAAGTCAACCTTGTGAGGGAGGAAAAAGATGGCTCTTCGCATGGCGCTCGTTCTTGCGGGCATGCTTCTTCTTTTCTCGTGCGACACCTTCGTTGACAACACGACGACGGTGACGCCGGAGGAGATGACCCGCTGGTCGTTCCTGACCTTCAACGCGGGGCTCGATCCGGCAACCGTGCTCAACTACACCGAGCGGCTCAAGGTGCTCCCGCAGGCGCTCGCCGATACCGGCGCCGATGTCGTGTGCCTGCAGGAAGTGTGGAAATCAACCGATGAAAAGAAGATCGCCGACGACCTCAAACTGGTCTTTCCCTACCGTTTCTACAAGGTGACACAGGCAGAGGAACCAGAGCCACAGCCGGCCGCTTGCACCGAGGACGATCTGCTGCCGATAGCGATGTGCTATTTCCAGAACTGCAGTTCGACCGATCCGAGTGATGTGGTCGCCATCGGGCTTTGCATTGCCCAGAACTGCCTCACGGAGATCACCGGCATTCCCGCCGAATGCCGCGACTGCCTCATCGGCGCGATCATGGGCGGAGCCACCGACATCGCCGGCATCATGGCCGCCTGTACCGAGGAACAGACGCCGCCGGCGATGGCGCAAGGCGGCAACAATGGGCTCATGCTCCTTTCGCGCTATCCGCTCACCGGCGCTAAACAGGTCACCTATGCTTCGTTCTACTACCAACGCGCCTATATTTCTGCGGTTGTTACGCACCCCTACTTTGGAAGCGTCGAGGTCATTTGCACCCAGCTCACCGATGTGGTCGGCGAAATGACCTACGAGGGTTCTTATGGCTCATGGGAAGGAGAAACGGCGGCACAGGCGCAGACGATCATCGACCTCGCTCCGGCGAAGGATGCTCTCTTCCGCGTCCTCATGGGCGACCTCGCCGCGGGACCGGCGATCGAACGCGACATCCGGGGCAAGAACGAGAGCGTCTATGACCTTTTCTACTACGCCTACTACTACAACCCCTTCATCGAGCCAAACGATGCTGCCCCTTCCTGCACCGTGTGCGCCGACAATCCGCTTACCGCCGCGAACACGGTGAACGAGATAACCTCGCACATCCTTTTCACCAACTATGAGGGACTCGAACTCTCCGCCGAGCGGCTGCTCGACGAGCCCTACACCTACACCAAGAGCGCCAAGGAGAAGATCACCGTCGAAGGGAAGGAATATCCCGTGATCGTGGTCGAAGTCTCCTCGGCTTCGCACCCCTACTACACCGGCAAGCAGATCCTCGTGGACTCCGCGGGCCGCATCGACCGCTTCAAGAGCCGCTACTCCGAGCTCGTCGGCGCCAAGCGCAAGACCCGCGACGAGGTCAAGGCCGAGGACGCTCCCAAGGAGCTCTCCAAGACCAAGCAGAAGAAGCTCGCGAAGGAGAAGGCCGCCGCCGGCGTCAAGGTCGCCGCTCCTGCTGCCGAAGCCACCGAGGCCGCCGAGTAATCGGTTCCGGATCCGGAACACCGCGGACACGCCCCACCTGCCGCCTGTGCGGCAATGTGGGGACCCGCAAGGCTCTGAACTGGTCCGGAGGCGCCTCCAAGGATCGAAGCGGCGCGCCGGAGTCGTGACGCCGGGCGCGCGCGCGCAGAGGAGCGCGCCCTGCCCGAGACCG
>CAYNMQ010000118.1:0-6341 GCA_964398245.1 uncultured Spirochaetales bacterium
GTAATCGCGGGCCCGCGGCTACCTGCCGGGCCGGTTCTCGTTCAATGTCAAGGGCGGTCGGTGCGAGCGGTGCGAGGGGGCGGGACTCATCCGCATCGAGATGAACTTCATGCCCGACACCTATGTCACCTGCCCCGACTGCGGCGGGAAGCGGTTCAACCCCGATACGCTCGAGATAAAGTACAAGGGAAAGAGCATCTTCGATGTTCTCGAGATGGAGGTGGACGAGGCGCTCGAACTGTTCCATCCCTTCCCGGCGATACGGCGCAAACTCGAACTGCTCCACGAGATAGGGCTCGGCTACATCGCGCTCGGCCAGCCGGCCCACACCCTCTCGGGCGGTGAGGCCCAGCGCATCAAACTGTCGAAGGAACTGGCCAAGAAGAAGGCCGACCGGACGCTCTACATCCTCGACGAACCGACGACGGGACTCCACTTCGACGACATCAAGAAACTGCTCGCGATCCTGAACCGGCTCGTAGGCCGCGGCGCCTCGGTCCTCATCATCGAGCACAACCCCGATATCATCAAATCGGCCGATCATGTGATAGATCTTGGCCCGCTCGGCGGCGACAAGGGAGGCGAGATCGTCGCCAGCGGCACGCCCGAAGAGGTGGCGAAGAACGCCCGATCGCTCACCGGTAGGATGCTGAAAAGGCTCGTATAGGAGACAAAAAACATGATAACAAAAGAACAGGTGTTCATCGGGTTGTCGCTCGCAGGGATGCTCTTTATTTCCTGCAACGGAACAAAGAAAGCGCCTCTTGACGAGACGCCGCCGGATGAGGCCGATACAGAGGCGATAGCGACCGACGACAGCGCCGTGACCGACAACGAACCCATGGCCGACGAACTGGTATACGATGATGCTGCGACAATGCCCGACAATGATCTCTTCGGTCAGGATGAGCTGTCGGAAGAGGAAACAGACACCGACACCGTCGTAACCGATTTCCTCTTTTCCGATGATGAGGTCTCGGACGAAGATGCTCCGGTCGTTCCCGATGAGGAGGTCCCGGAGGTCTGCATCGGCATCGACTGCATGGACGAACACGCCCACTGCGAGGATAACGGCGGCGAGCCGCTGTGTGTCTGCAACGACGGCTACCACGACGAGGCGGTGACCTGCGTCGCCGACGAACCGGAGGCGATCGGGCTATTCAAGTTCTCTTTTTCCGGGAAACTGAACAACGCGGGGACCTCGGTGGCGAATCTGGAGCGCGGCTCCGGCGAGGCGTGGGTCTCCTACCCCGGTGGCGAGCAAACCTTCGGCACCAAGCCTTTTGGCAACGGCGGTTTCCCGGCGGCGCTCTACGCGACCGAGAACGGCGCGGACCGCTTCACCGTCACCTGGGTCGAACAGGTGACCTTCGCCGGCACCGTCCGCTTCCTGCAGTTCTCCGCCCCGACATCGTCGTTGTGGGGAGGTCTCTTTCAATTTGACGCGACGGCGGCCGAGGTGCGTTATGGTGACATGCAACTCTCGCCGAGCGGCGGCGTGATACAGTGTCTCCGCGCCATCTCGCGCGACGGGGCCTACAATATTCTCGTCACCGGCCTGATGGGACAAGTGATGCTCTCGTCGGCCGGCGGCTCGCTCTTTCCTCCCGACCACTATGGCCAGCCGGCGTGGAGCATTTGTCCATAAACCCGTTCCCTTTTGACAAACACCATCCAACTCGCTAGAGTCCTATTGTAACGACTGTGACGCGAGGTTCCCATGAGACCCAAAGATGTCCTTTTCATCATCGCGGTGGCAGTGTTCTTCTCGCCATTCTTCCTTTCCGACGCCGTGCTCGACTGGTACAAGACCTTCAACGCCGAACACGGGCTCATCATGGGCGGTATCAAGTTCGCCATCCTCGCGACGCTCGGCGAGGTGATCGGCCTGCGGATACGGACCGGCAATTACAACGCCCCGAATTTCGGCATCCTCCCGCGTGCCGTCGTGTGGGGCGTCCTCGGCGTCACCATCGCCTACGCCTTCATCGTCTTCCCGGCGGGCACCATCCGGTTCCTCGCCTACCTCGGTATGCCGGTAACCCCCGACACGCTCAAAGGAGCGGTGACCGGCTTGCAGGTGCTTACCGCGTTCTCCGTTTCAGTCGGCATGAATCTCGTCTTCGCACCGTGGATGATGACGCTCCACAAGATAACCGACGAGCACATCGCGCGCGGTGGCGGCACGCTCCGGGGGCTCTTCCGTCCCATTCAGTTCGGCGAGATACTCGCCTCGCTCAACTGGAAGGTGCAGTGGGGCTTCGTCTTCAAGAAGACCATCCCGCTCTTCTGGATACCGGCGCACACCGTGACCTTCCTTCTGCCGGAGCAGTTCCGCGTGCTTTTCGCCGCGATACTCGGTGTCGTCTTGGGAGTCTTCCTCGCTATCGCGAGTCTGATGGGAAGAAAAAACGCCTGAAAGAAAAGGTCGCCGTCAGCCGCTAGAGGCTGGGGGTTACCGGAATGATCTCGATGATGGAGACCGGCGTCGCCCCCTTGAGGTCATCGATGCCGCCGGTGACGAAGGCCATCGTTCCCGACACGATGATACGGTGGAGCGCCCGTTTTATCCTCACGGTGCCCCACACTCCCTGATCACCCTCTTCCTCCGGGTTCAGGTCGAAGTTAAGGGTTCCGCGGTCAAAGTATTCGAAATAATCGGATGCCGGGATCGACGCCTGCGAAGTATCGGGCTTCGCCTCGAGCCCGCTGTGAGCGCCGGCGAGCCTTCCTCCGGGGAAAACGAACACGGCATGGAACATCCGGCCCCAGTAAGGAGTTCCGCTCGAAAAAGAGGATTCGGAGACGGTGTATCGGTAATTCTTGCCTTCCCACGAAAAGCCGTTCCCGCCGCTCGGAAGAAAGAGCGCGCTCGAGAAAAAGAGGTAATCGCCATCAGCCGCCATCGAGCCGAAGAAAAGGTTCGGCGCCTCGGCGGGCCCCTCCTCGAACGCTTCTTTGTTGATGAGGTGGGCGAACCGCGTCGCCGACGCCTTGCGGCCGCCGAGGACGAGCACCTTGTCTCCCGCCGGCGCCGCCATCGGCATGACAAAGGTCTCGCTCTTGTCGCTGTGGTATTCGTTCACCGCCGCGGTGACCTCCGAGCCGTTCACCGTGATATCGGCGCCGTATATCTTCGACTGCGCCGCCCCTTCGCGCACCCCGCCGATCATGAAGAGGGTGCCGGAGCCGGTCTGCGGATCGCTCATGAGATAGACATAGCTCTGGTAGATCATCGCGAAGTCCATGACCTCGGTGTTGCTGAGGAACACCGATGAGCTCTGGTCGGTATCGGAGGCTTTCCGCTTGTTGAGTTTGGGATAGTTGACCGTATAGAGCTCGATGCCGTTCTGCGGGATGGAGAGGGTGAACGGCAGATCGGGGTAATCGCTCACGCTCATCGAGGTCACCTCCATCCGCCGCACGCCTCCCGCGATGATCACCCGTCCGTCGGGAAGCACCGTCACATGGTGGAGCGCTCGCGGGTTCGCCATATCGGCGATGCGGTCAACGGTCCCCGTCTCGGGATCGAGCAATTCCACATCGCGGGTGGCCTCCCACACCGTGTTGCTCCGCTCGGTGAATCCTCCGGTGATGAGCACGCGGCCGTCGGGAAGGGTGACGGCGACATGGCCGAAGCGCGGCTTGATGAGCGGGTTCGGGAAACAACCGTTACCTTCCAGCGGGTAAAGGACCGTCTGTATCTTCGTCTCTTTTCCCTTCTCGAAGGTGACATCGCGGACCTCGCCGCGCCATTTCGGAGTGCTCGTGTTCCCCTCCTGGAATCCGGAAAAGACCACCCGGGCCCCCGTCATCGGCGGGATGCCGGTCACCTCCACATTGGACGAGAGCTGTTCCTTCGTGAACGAGACCGCGTTCTTTTCCTTTATCTGAACGAGTTTGCCGCTGGCGTCATAGAACTGGATGGCAAGCGAACCGAGGCTTCCGATGTTGATGCCGCCTATGTAGTCAGGGCACTCCGCCGCACGGAGCGTGATGCCGATCTGAAGGGAGTCTTCCTCGGAGTAATCGGCGCCGCACCCCGCAAAGACCACCGCAAGCGCCATGACAACCGCCGTTACCAGCATGTCGATCTGCTTCGTCATCGCCTTATCTCCTTTCGCCGTACACCTTCGCTTCAAGTCAACAGAAGAAACGCGCTTCATCATATAACGCGCCTTGCGGAAAATGCAACAATTCGGGCGCCTTTTATTGCGGCCACCTCAGAACGGGCTGGTGACCGCTCCCGTACACCTCGGCCCGGCACACGCTGCCGTCGCGGATCGCCATGACGGCGTAGGTCCCCGCTTCCCCCGCCGGTTCCCCCGCGAGCGTCCCGGGGTTGACATAGACCACGCCGTCCCGTTCGCACACAAGCGGCCGGTGGGTGTGCCCGAAGACCACCACCTGCGGCCGCCACTGCGCAAGGATTTCCGCATTGCTCGGCATGACGCGGTGCGGAGAGGTGAGGTTATGAACGATGAAAAAGCGCACCCCTTCTATCGTGACGCGGATCGTTTCGGGAAGATCCGAAAGTGCGGCGTCTATGTTCCCGCGCACCACATGGAGCGTCTCATATCCGTGAAGAACGGTGAGCACCCGCTCGTCTCCGATGTCTCCCGCGTGGAGAACCGCATCGAAATGCTCTTTCCCGATCCAGTCCGGAAGCGTTCCATGAGTGTCAGAGATGATAAGGATGCGCCGTTCCCTGACCTCTTTTGTTTCGCCATGCGGATCAGGCATAAAAGATCACCTCGCTGCCGAACGGCCGTTCCCGCCGCTCATCATCTCGAGGAAGGCTTTTCCCGTCTCGGGGCAGAACTGCTTCCCGAGGTTCTCGCGGATGATCTGGAGCGCATCCTCCCTCGAAAGCGCCTTGCGGTACGGACGGTCGGAGGTGATTGCGTCGTAGGTGTCGGCTATCGCGATGATGCGGGCGCCGAGCGGTATCTTGTCTCCTTTTATCATCGAGGGATAGCCGCGTCCGTCCCAGCGCTCGTGATGGAAGAGGATGAGCGGGATGATGTTCTCGAGCAGTTTGAGCGGCCGCAGTATCTCGGCCCCGATGATGGCATGCTCCTGGATCTTGGCGTACTACTCGGGGGTGAGCCGCCCCGGCTTGAGCAGAATGTCGTCGCGCACGCCGATCTTGCCGACATCGTGGAGGTTCGCGCCGATCTCAAGGTCGTTCAGGGCATACGACGACATGCCGAGGAACTTGCCGAGCCGGACCGCATATTCGCTCACCCGCTGGGTGTGGCCCTTGGTGTACTGGTCGCGCGCCTCGAGCGCCGTGATGAGCGACTTTATGGTCGAGAGCATGTACTCGTACTCTTTCTTGTAGATGTTGTACTTCTCGAGAAGGAGCTGCTCGACGACGATGACCAGTTTCTCCACATCGAAGGGCTTGATGAAGTAGCGCGAGATGCCGACCTTCTCGCCTTTCTTGATGTCGCTGCGCCGGTCGCGCGAGCTCATCATGATGAGCGAGGTGTCCTTGAGATCGGGGTTCTCGCGGATCTTCTTGGCCAGGTCGTAGCCGTTCATCCCCGGCATCTCGATGTCGGTGATGACGATGTCGGGCCGCTCGCGCACCGCGACCTCGTAGGCCTCGTTTCCGTCGGTCGCGTGGAGCACATTGAGGCTGTTCTTGAGGAGCGCGTGGCTGATGATCTCGCTCGAGACCTTGCTGTCGTCCACGAGCAGCACCTTGTTGCGCTTCTTGCGGTCGAGCACCGAGAAGTACTCGTCTATCTTGTGGTTGAGCTCCTCGGGCGTCGTCGGCTTGACGAGGTAGTCGTCGGCGCCGATGTCGAAGGCGGTGTCTATGTCTATCGGCTTTTTCTTGTTCGAGAGGATGACGACCGGGATGAAGCGCCCGCGGTTGTTCTCCTTGATCCGTTTGCACAGTTGAAGGCCGTCCATCCGCGGCATCTCGATGTCGGTGATGACGAGGTTCGGAAGGTGTTTCTGATAGAGTTCCCACGCCTCTTCGCCGTCGGCGGCGATGTGGACATCGAAATCGCGGTCGGCCAGCGTCTTGCGGAAGAAGTGACGCATCACCGCGCTGTCGTCGGCGAGCAGGATGGAACGGCCGCCTTTTTCTTCCGTCGGTCCGATCTCGCCGTTCGACCGCGATGCGATCAGCTGTCCGAAACGGCGGACGAAGTCCTGCTTCGTATAGAAGTGAAGAGAGCCGTCGTGCCGGGCGAGATCCTCGAGACGCGTCGTGAGATCGCGGGTCTCCTTCAGAACGAAGACGGCGATGGGCACCGCCGTAAGCGAACGGACAAGAGACACCATTTCTTCGACGGAGAAGTTGTGATAGTGGTGCTGAAGGA
>CAYNMQ010000119.1:0-6333 GCA_964398245.1 uncultured Spirochaetales bacterium
CACCGGCCCCATGACCTGAACGACTTTTCCCTTTTCGTGCATGGTCCTCCCTCTGTGTCCCGTTGTCTTACTGGCGGCCCGCGCCGAGCGCCTCGGCGCCGCCGACGATATCCATGAGTTCCGCCGTTATCGCGTTCTGCCGCGCCTTGTTGTAGGCGACGGTGAGCCGGCCGGCCATTTCTATTGCGTTCTTCGTCGCCGCTTCCATCGCATTCATGCGCGCGGCAAGTTCGCTGGCCACCGACTCCATGAGATCATGGTAAAGTTCGGTCGCGGCGAAGTGGGGGACGAGATAGGCGGCTATCGCCGCCGCGTCGGGCTCGAAGATGAGGTCTCGCCGCGCTTCGTCGCCGAGCACCTCCTGCGGCGCGAAGATGTTCTCGGTCAGGGGAAAGACCTGCGTTTCGGCGATCTCCTGTGCCATCGTCGAGCGGAAGCGGTTGAAGACGACGACGACGCGATCGTAATCGCCGCGCAGATAGCCGCGGGCGAGGAATTCGACGAGCGGCGTCACCTGTTCGGAGGTAAGCCGGTGCAAAAGATCGGTGAAGACCGTTTCCTGCGGCACCGGCAAACGACGGAACGCTTCGGCTCCCTTGCGGCCGACGAAGAGCAGATGCGGCGTCACCCCCTCGGTGGAGAGCCGTTCCATCCGCCGTTTCACCTGACGGACGATGTTGGCGTTGAACGATCCGCACAGCCCGCGATCGCCCGACACCACGACGATCATCTCGGCGCGCACCGCGGTCTGCGGTGTCATGAGCGGATGGATGCCCTCGATACGGTGTGAAACGAGTGCCGCAAGTTTTCGGAGTTCATCGGCATAGCGGCGGATGGCGAGCATCGTGTTCTGGGCCTTGCGCAAACGGCTTGCGGCGACCATTTTCATGGCCCGCGTTATCTTCTGCGTGTTCTTGACGCTCTGGATCCGCTTGCGGATCGCCTTGAGGCCCGCCGCCATGTCTCCTCACCGTTCGCTGTCGTTGCCGGAGGCGACCGCGCCCGCCTCCTTGGCGAAGTAGTCGGCGAAGGCGTCGAGCGCCGTCCGCACCATCGCTTCTGTCTTATCGTCCAGCTGTTTTTTCTCGGTAAGGAGCGTGACGAGGTCGTGGTGGCGGTGTTCGATGAAGGGATAGAGCTCCTCCTCGTAGCGGGCGAGATCCTCCATGCGCCATTTCTTGAGATACCCGTTCACCGCGGCGTAGAGGAGAAAGATCTGATAAGTGACCGGAAGCGGCGCGTACTGCCGCTGTTTGAGTATCTCGGTGAGCCGCGCTCCGTCGTCGAGCTGTTCGCGGGTGGCTGCGTCGAGATCGCTGCCGAACTGGGCGAAGGCCTTGAGTTCGCGATACTGCGCGAGAATGAGTTTGAGGCGTCCCGCCACCTGCCGCATCGCCTTTATCTGGGCGTTGCCGCCGACGCGCGATACCGAAAGTCCCACATTGACCGCCGGCCGGATGCCCGCATAGAACAAATCGCTTTCGAGGAATATCTGGCCGTCGGTTATCGAGATGACATTGGTGGGAATGTATGCCGAGATATCGCCTGCCTGCGTTTCGATGATGGGGAACGCGGTGAGCGAACCGCCGCCCTCGGCATCGGAAAGTTTCGCCGCCCGTTCGAGAAGACGCGAATGGAGATAGAAGATGTCGCCCGGGAAAGCCTCGCGGCCGGGGGGCCGGCGCAGGAGGAGCGAGAGTTGCCGGTAGGCGACCGCATGCTTCGAGAGGTCGTCGTAGATGATGAAGGCATGGCGTTTCGTGTCGCGGAAGTATTCGCCCATCGCGGCGCCGGCGTACGGGGCGATGAACTGGAGCGGAGCCGGTTCACTCGCGGTAGCGGCGACGACGATCGAATAATCCATTGCGCCGAAGCGGCGCAGTTTGTCGACTACCTGCGCGACGGTCGAGAGTTTCTGGCCGATCGCGACATAGATGCAGATGACATCGCCCCCTTTCTGGTTGAGGATGGTGTCGAGGGCCGTCTTGCCGGTCTGCCGGTCGCCGATGATGAGTTCACGCTGGCCGCGGCCGATCGGGATCATCGCATCGATGGCCTTGATGCCGGTCTGGAGAGGCTCTTTGACCGGCTGGCGGCGGACGATGCCGGGGGCCTTCACCTCGACGGGACGATAGGTCGTCGCGGCGATGGCGCCTTTGCCGTCGAGCGGTTCTCCAAGCGCGTTGACCACGCGTCCCACGAGCGCCTCGCCGACAGGGACCGACATGATGCGGCCGGTGCGGCGCACCTCGTCCCCCTCGCGGATCCGCTCGTAGTCGCCCATGACGGCGATGCCGACGGCATCCTCCTCGAGGTTGAGCGCCATACCGTGGAGCCCGCCCGCGAACTCGACGATCTCCCCGGCGAGCGCGTTGTCGAGGCCGAACACCTTGGCGATGCCGTCGCCGGCGCTGATGACGGCGCCGACCTCGCGGGTCTCTATCCGCTTCTCGAAGTTGGCGATGCGTTCGCGGAGGAGCGCTCCGATCTCTCCTCTCCGGAGGGGTTGTTCAGGCATGGGCATCTTCTCCTTTCTTGAGCGACTCGGCGAGCAGGCGCAGGTGGTTCCTGACCGATGCGGCGTATATCGTGTTTCCGTGCCGTATCATGACGCCGCCGAGGATCGCGGGATCGACGACACGATGGACCGAGAGGTGTTTCCCGAATCTTTTCTCGAGGGCGGGGCGTAAACCGCCGAGCGTCTCCTCGTCGAGCGGGACGACCGAGACCACCTCGATCTCGACGAGACCCTGCGCCGCCCGGTGTCGGCGTCGCGCCTCGCGAAGAACGGAGCCGAACAGAAGGGGACGCCGCGACTCGAGGAGGGCGAGGAACAGGTTGCGCAAAGGAACACCGAGCGCGCATCGGTCGGCGATCTCCGCGAATACCAGTCTCTTCTCGGAGAAGGAAAAGAAGGGGGAAAGAAAAAAGCGGCGCAGTTCTTCGTCTGTGTCGAGAATCGCCGCGAAGATCTCCCCGGCGGAAAAGAGCGACGCGGTCTCCGCGGGAGAGGAAGCGGCGAGAGCGGAGAGGAGCGCGGCGCTGTAACGGGGAACAGCGTAGGTCATTTCTTCTCTCCGTCCAGGAGAGCGCCACAGGACTGAACGAGCGCGGCGTGGTGCGCTGCGTCGAGCGAGCGCGCCCGTTCGGCGAGATCGCGGGTCAGCCGGTCGGCGAACGCCGCAATAGCCGAAAGGCGGCGTTCGCGCGCGGCGGAACGCAGGAATGCCTCCGATGTCTCACGGATGTAGGCGGCATGGGCGCGGGCATCGTGCATCCGTGCGGCGTGCAGTTCTCCGGCGCGGCGGCGATAGTCGGCGAGCGTCCGTTCCTTCTCGGCGGGGAGATCGGTGATCGCCGCCCGGAGACGCGCGATCTCGGCCTCGGTCCGTTCGTACTCGGCGCGATAGGTCTCGAAGGCGGCGCGGATCTCCGTTTCCCGCGCGGCGAAGAACGACGAGGCCGGCGTTCTCCCGAATCGTATGAGGACAAAGAGGAACAACGCGAAGTTCACGAGCGATGCGGCGAAGAGCGCGCCCGGAGGCAGGTGCCCGTCCCCGCCGGCCCCGAAAAGAGTTGCCGTGGCGGCCACGAGAGAGAGAAAGGAGAGAACGCGCACGCTCATGGTCGGGGTTCCTCCCATAGCCGTTCCGTCGCCGCCGCGATGAGCCCGTCATAGGAGACCGCAAGGTCCTCCTCCATCGCCCGCTCCGCAGCCGCGGCCTCCGCGTAGGCCGCATCGCACCGTTGCGCCGCCTCGTTGCGTGTATGAGAGAGGAGCCGCTGCGCCTCCTCTTCGGCCCGTTCTTTCGCTTCCTTCAAAAGGCGCGCCCCTTCGCGGGGGAGCTCCTCCATCTCGCGGCGGTACCGCTCCTTCAGTCCCTCGAGCGTCCGGCGCGCCTCTTCGGCATGGGCCCCTTCCTGGTTGAGCCGCCGCCGCCGCCGTTCGAGGAGGGGGTACACCGGTCCGAACAGGAAGCGGTCGAAGAGGAGCACACCGCCGAGAAAAAGGGCGCAGTGCGCGAGAAATACGGCCGGATCGAACTCAAGCACGGTCTTACCTCATCCGCTTTCAGAAGCGGTCTTTCTATGATGGAGGATCAGTGGGAAAAAGCAATTTTTTGACGCATCGGCGGCGCGCAGATGCCCTTGGCGCCGTCTATATCCTTGCCGAGCTGTTCAGCCAGGGTGATCTGACCGTTACAGGTCATGCCGTCGGGACATTCGGCGCTGTTGTTCGCCGGATCGCAGCGGACGGCGCACACATCGGGATTGTCTACGACCAGTTCGCCGAGTTCGGTGGTGCAGAAGGTGGCGACGCACCCGCGCCGCTTGCAGTCTTCATGGGTGGTGCAGGGATCCCACATGCAGGGAAAATCCTCGTCGGGCATCTCGTCGGGTATGAGCATCTCGTCGCCGGAGGCGGTGTCCGCGTCGCTTTCCGTCTCGTGGTCGTCGGTCGCGGCATGGTCGGAGAGAGCCGCATCGGCGTCGGCGAGCGCATCCTGAATAGCGGCGTCCCACGCGCCCACGATGTCGCGCTCCGGTTCTTCGACACAACCGCTCGCCAAGAGTACTACGGACGAAAAGGCTACGAGCAAGGGCGTTCGCATCGGGTCCTCCTTAAAATCGAAGTGTCAGCGACGCGGCGGCGCCGTGCGGGGTGAGCGAAAATCCGAGGAGCGGCGGCTCCTTGACCTTCTCTTCGGTGATGAGGATGAGAATGATGCCTGTCACCGCGAAGGTGCCGGCGGCGACATAGGAGATGGTGCGCGTCGTCGCGTAGCTCTTTCCCTCCCGCAGATAATCGTCGGCCTTCGCCTTCTCCGCCGCGGCGAGGGCGTTGTACCGGTCGGGGGTCGTCTCCGAAAGCCGCCGGGCGATGTAATCGGGATCGGCGCGCTTCTGGTACTCGTCCCAGCTGTGGTCGGCGAGCGCATTGAAGATGAGGCCGTTGACGAAAAGAACGCCTGCGGCGCCGAGGAACCCGACGCCGTGCCAGAGATAGGGGCGCATCGTTTCGACCGTTTTCTGCTCTTCGGCGTGAAGTGGTGAAGAAGCAAAGAAAAGGAGAAGTAGTCCGACAAGTACCGTGCGTACCGCGAGTCCGTATCTCATGGGATCTTCACCTCATAGTTGTTCCCTTTCTTCTCGAGGACGATCTTCCCCTGCTGCTCCTGCGGACGGATGAACTGCCGCTCGGCGAGCGGCTTGAAGGCCGCATAGAACGGGGTGTCGCACACCGAGCGGATCGCGTAGGCAACATGCCACTCGCGGCCCACCTTGCGCGGCGGCTCGACCTTTGCGACCTCGAGCGCGCATACCGGCGCGCTGCATCGGTTGCGCTCGCAGGAGAAGACCTTCTTGCCTTCTTCGGTCAGCGAGATGCGCGGCATGTTCCGGTTCGCCTCCTTGATGAAGACCGATTCTTCAAGGAGAAGGTATTTCTTGTCGGCGGCGATCGCCCGGTAGGTGGGCAGATAGGTCTCGTCGGTCATCGCCCCGCCATAGACCGTCACCGCCAGCCCCGGCGACTTTTCGCCCTACTCTCGGACGAATCGTTCGGCGGTCGCCGGATCGAGCGTTTCCTCGGCGCAGGAACTAAGGCATATCACGGTAAAAGCGCCTAGAACGAACACGATACGCATGGTCCACTCCCTGGTTATTTTTTCGGTGTATGTCCCGGTGCTTCCTGTGTGAACACGATCGGGTAGGAGAAGGTCACCGTCTTGTTCTGGCTCGAAGCGGGGAAGGCGATGCCGCGGATCACCTCGGCGACGCAACGCCCCACCTCGTCGGTCGGAAAGGTGTTCTTCACGAGATCGGCGGCGATGACCGTTCCGCTCCCATCGACTGTTATCGAAAGTTCGATCTCGCCCGCGGCCGACGGGTCCTTCTGCAGGGCCCCGATGTAACAGAGGCTTATCTTTTCGGCGTACGGTCTGATGTGGACATCGAACTGCGCCGATACCCGGCCGGCGCATCCCGCGGCGAGCAGAAGAGCGACGCATGCGGTAAGAAAGGAACGCATCGAACACCTCGCATCATTCACCGCAAGGAATATACTCAAAAAAAGGACGCTGTGAAGAGAATCGGGGAAGCCGCTATTGACATTTCTTTTTCTCTTTTTTACCGTGCCGTGCGGGACAGCCGCGAGGCGTGGACGCGAAAAATGAACCGACGATAAGGAGGACCCCCATGAAACGCATCATCGAATGTGTGCCGAACTTCAGCGAAGGGCGCGACCGCGCCGTCATCGACCAGATAGCGAACGAGATAAAACGGGTAAAGGGGGCAAAACTGCTCAATGTCGATCCCGGATGGGACACCAAC
>CAYNMQ010000120.1:0-6328 GCA_964398245.1 uncultured Spirochaetales bacterium
GCCGGGCCGGCGATAAAGCGGCTCTTTGGCATCCTGCCGGAAGAGATATCGATGCTCGTGCAGAAAAAGAATCGGCGTGCGGCGGCGGCTCTTGCCCATCTCTCTCGCCTCATCGGCATCTGGCTTGCCAATGTCGCGACGCTCCTTGACCCCGACATCATCGTGATCGGGGGAGGGCTCTCCAATCTGGGGCCGCTTTTCCTTACGCCGCTGAAACAGTATGTCCGTGACTATGCCTTCAGCGAAAGCGCGAAAGTAAAGGTGGTCAGGGCGAGCTTAGGGGGCCGTTCCGGGGTCGTCGGAGCGCTACTTCTGAATGATTAGGCGAACTTCTTGAGGTTCTCAAGCCGCTGCTCGAGCGACGGGTGGGTCGAGAAGAGGGTAAGAAGTCCTCTGCCGATGCCGGCGGGGGTGATGAACATGTGGGCCGTCGCCGGTGAGACCTCGGCGGGAATGATGCGGGAATCCTCATGGAGACGGATGAGCGCGTTGGAGAGCGGAGTGCCGCTTCCCATAAGGTTCGCCGAGAAGTCGTCAGCCATGTATTCGCGCGACCGCGAGATCGCCAGTTGCACAAGAAGCGCCGCGATCGGCGCGATGATGGAAACGAGAAGCACGACGATCAGATTCCCGCCGCCCTCCTCATCGTCGCGGCCGCCGAGTATCGCGCCCCACTTGGCGATGTTGGCGAGCCACATGATGGCGCCTGCCATCGCCGCCACGATGGTTTGAACGAGCATGTCCCAGTGCTTGATATGGCCGAGTTCATGGCCGATGACCGCGGCTATCTCCTGTTCGTTCATCCGCGCCAGAAGTCCCTCGGTCACCGCCACCACCGCGGTGGAAGGCGACCGCCCCGTCGCGAAGGCGTTCGGCGCCGCCATCGGCACGATGTAGAGCGCTGGCGGGTGCGGAAGCCCTGCCCGGGACGAGAGATCGTCGAGTATCTCGGAGAGCCGACGGTAGCGCTGCGGGTCGGCGGGAACGGCGCGGTACATAGCTATCACGATCTTATGTGCGAAGAAATAGGAGATGAAGTTCACCACAAGCGCAATGAAGAAGAACATCGTTGCGCCGTCAGGACCGCCGAGCAGATAGCCGAAGAAGATGAAGATCGCGAACATGACGACCATGAGCAGGCCGCTTTTGAACACATTGTACATCGGTAGCCTCCCTTAATTTTTCATCGAGTTCTTTTTAGGCACCGGCGGGAAAAAGTCAACGGCGCATCACTGGGTCATGATTTCGTCGAATGCCTTGAGAAACGCATTCTTGAGGGCATCCTTGTCGCTGTAGGCGGCGCCGCGCGCCGAGCCGCTGTAGGCGCGGATCACCTTGTTCTCGGTGAGCGAAAGATATTCGGCCTCGACCGCGACGGTGGCGTACCATTCTCCCTCGACATTCTTGGGCTCCTCCGGCTTTATCCTTATCACGAGGAAGAAGGCCGCGTCGGGGGCCTTTTGCGCGAGCGTTTCGGCGGTGTACGCGCCACTCACCGTATCGGCGTCCGGCTTGAGGTTTATCTTCTTGACCTGCGCGAACTCTTTTGCGAGCCGCATCGCATCGCCGGTGAGGTCGTCACGCGGCGTGATGACCGTCCACGCGCAGAGCGCTTCTATCTCCTTGCGGATACGGGCGATCTCCTCGTCGGGGACCCGGATGAGCACCTTCGCGTCGAACTCGATCTCGCCGCGATCCCATTTCTCGGAGTAAGCGCTCTCGAGTTTGTAGTCTTTGATGCGTATCGGCGCACCGGTCAGTTTGTTCTTGACTCCGATGTCGTAGGAGTATACCCCGTTCGCCTCCCGTTCCTGAGAGATGAGTTCGCTGGAAACCTTCACGCCGAACTGGTTCGATATCTGGGCAAGGCCGTTGAGGAGCGCCTTGGCACGCGCGTCCTCTTCGGAGCGCGACTTCGACGACTCGCCGACGAAGTACCAGTCGCCGCCCTTGCGGGCATAGCCGGTGATGGAGAGCCACTCCGGTTTCGACGGCGGATTCGTTTCGAGAAGTTTCCCGGCCCCCGCCGCCGACGGAGCGCCGCCGCTCGTCGCGCAGGAGAGCAGGAAAAGAGCCGTCAGGGCGGTAAGAAGGATCGCACAGCGGGTCATAAGGCACCTCCTCGTTATGATCACAGGTTCTGTATCTTGGTCACTTCGCGCACCAGTTGCGCCGTCTCGTCCTTCAGCTGTTGGGCTGCGCGGTGCACCTCTTCGACGAGCACGGTGTTCTCCTGCGTGAGACGGCGTATCTCGGCGAGCGACACATCGATGCGTTCGACCTCGCCCACATGCCGCTCGATCACCGCGTTGATGCGGCCCATGCGCTCCGATATGCCCTTGAACTCGCTGATGACCTCGCTGATGAACCGGGCGCTGTTGTCGACCGACGACTTGCCCGAAGCGACCTTGTCGCCGGTCGCGTTCACGAGCGTCCGGATCGAGTTGAGCGAACCGGCGGTCTGGTTCGAAAGCTCGCGCACCGAATCGGCGACGACCGCGAAGCCCTTGCCTGCCTCGCCGGCGCGCGCCGCCTCGATCGCGGCGTTGAGCGAAAGAAGGTTCGTCTTGAAGGCGATCTCGTTCACCACCTCGGTGATGTTGCGTATCTCGGCGGCGGAACTGGCGATGAGGTCCATCGCGCGCACCGCCTGCGTGAGTACCGCCGAGCTCTCGTCTGCCTTCTCGGCGATCTTGGTGACGATGTCGTTCATCGCGACCACCTGCTTGCTCGTCTCGTTGAGTTTGCTCGATATCTCGCTGAGCGTCGAGGAGACGAGATCTATCCGGCCGTAGGTCTCGCTCGACCGCTCGGCGGTGGTGGCGGTCGAGCGGTTGAGCAGTTCGGTGATCTCGGTGAGGCGCTCCGACATGTTCTGGACATGAAGGATGATGTCGCGCAGATCCTTGGTGCGCGCCTCGATGATGCGCGCCATCTCGATCTCGCGGTTTCGTATCTCGCGCGCTTTGAGCCGGATGTATGCCGCGACGATTCCGGCGAGGAGCAGGATGAGGAGCGTGCGGAACCACCATGTCTGATAGAAGTAGGGCTTGAGGTAGAAACGATACGCGATGCCGTTCTCGTTCCAGACCCCGTCGTTGTTCGCCGCCGTCACGCGGAAGATGTAGTGCCCGGGCTTCAGGTTGCTGTAGAAGGCGGTGCGCCGCGTCCCCGCCTCGATCCAGTTCTTGTCGAACCCTTCGAGCATGTATTTGAAAACGATCTTGTCGGAGAAAAGGAACGAGAGCGCGGTGTAGTTGAACTCGACCGTCGTGACGCCCGGCCCGAACACCGGCTCGGTCCCGGCGACATTGAACGGTATGACCTCCTTGTCTATCACGACCTCGGCGATGTCCACCGGAGGCGGGACTTCGTTGATGTGTATCTTCTTCGGGTCGAGGACCGCCACCCCCTTCCCGGTGACGAACCACAGCTTCCCCTCCTTGTCACGGTAGGTGTTGCCCTGCGATCCGCCGTTGCATTCGGCCGAGAGCATCCCGTCGGTGACGCCGTAGAGTTTCGGCGCGACCCGCTTGAGCGTACCCTCGGCGAAGAGACGCGCCTGCTCCTTGTCGAGGAAGATGATCCCCTTGTTCGAGGTGAGCCAGAGGTTCTCCTTCTCGTCGAGCAGGACATCAAAGATGTTGTCGATGGGAAGCCCGTTGCGCATCGAAAGATGGCGGATGTCACCCTTGCGGATGAGGAACAATCCGTTCGAGGTCGTCACATAGAGGAAACCGTCCGAGCTTTCGATGACAGAGAATATCTGGAAACCCCGCAGTTCCTCGTAGGGATACGAGAAGCGTCCCCCGTCCCAGCGGGCAAGGCCGTTCCGCGTCGCGAGGAGGATGGCTCCGCTCCGCGTTTCATAGACATGGGAGATCTTGTTGGTGAACTCTCCTTCGGGATCGAGGCGGACGAACGATGCGCCGTCGTAATAGGCGACGCCCGCCTCGTTGGTGCCGACCCAAACGCGCCCTTTCGAATCGCGGTAGACCGCGGAGATGTTGTTGCTCGGCAGGCCGTCGTCCGTCGTGAACAGTTTCCCCTGTCCGCCGTCCCAGCGCAAAAGACCCTTGCCGTAGACGCCGGCCCAGAGCACCCCGTCGGGGTCCTCGATGAGCGACAGGATGATGGATTCGTGAGTGACGATGTTCTGATGGGTGAACGAGGTGACCTTCTTGTCCTGATACTGATATAACCCGCCGCCGAAGGAGCCGAACCACATGCCGCCGCCCTTCGAACCGTACACCGAGAAGATGATCTCGTTGCGGAAGACGCCGGGGCCGCCGATCGTCATGAATTTGCCCTCGCGGAAGCGGTAGATCCCGGCGCCGCGCGTGCCGACCCAGATCGAGCCTTCGTTGTCCTCGAAGATGGTCGCGATGTTCGTGAAGTAGGCCTTGTCGTCGGGCGTGATGCGCTTTTTCTTTTCGCGGATGCGGAACAGCCCCGCCTCTTCGGTGCCGACCCAGAGATTTCCCTGTTTGTCCTCGAAGATCGTCGTCGCCGAATAGGTGCCCAGAGCCTCCGGCTGGACCGGCCGGAACTCGTCGCTTTCCTCTTTTTTTGCGAACAGCCCGCGTTGGGTCGCCACCCATACGGTGCCTTCGCTGTCGGCGAAGATGTCGGATATCTGCGAATCGAACGAGTCGAGAATGGCGAACCGTTCCCCGTCGAGGTACCCGATGCGTCCCGCCCGTCCGCCGACCCACAGGCGCCCTTGCGCGTCCTTCCGCATGGCGCGCAGTTCGTCGGTCGGCAGGCCGTCTTTCTTCTGGTAGGTGCGTTCCACTTTCCCGTTGCGGAAAAGGCACAAACCCTTGCGGGTCGCGAGCCACAACGAACCGTCGTCGTTCTGGAGGACGCGCATCACCATGTTGTGCGGGAGACCATCCTTCTGGGTGAACACCGTCGTCTCGCCGTTCCGGTAGTTGAAGCGAACGAGGCCGCCGCCGTCGGTGCCTATCCACAAGATCGGCTCCTTCGCATCCTCGACGATCGCGTTGGTGTGGTGGTTCTCGAGCGGAAGATTTCCCTTGTCGAACACCGTGAATGAAATGCCGTCGAAGCGGACGAAACCCTCCTCCGTCCCCATCCAAAGATACCCGGTGCGTGCCTGCACCATCGTCAAGACCGAGTTCTGCGGGAGCCCCTGCGTCGAGGTCCAGTTATCTATCATCAGTTGTGAAAGGGCGACATCGCTTCCGAGCGCCCAGAGCGACCGGAAGGTTGCGAGGAGAAGCCCCGCCAAAAGAAAGATCCTTCGCATGGCACCGCACCTCGTGTCGTTGGCCGACTGTTCTGTTCGATACTAGAAGAAAGAAAGCAAAAACACAAGAAAAGGAAAACGGCGTTGACCGTCGCGAAACTTGACAGGGGCCGCGCCTGTCCCGATACTTGAAAAGTCACCGTACCGAGGGAGGCTCACATGGGGAAGGCGCACCGCATTTTCCGCATCCACGAAACGATCAAACAGGCGCGCAACGGGGTGTCGCTTGCACGCCTCGCGGAGGAACTCGAGGTCTGCGAGCGGACGGTGAAGAGGGACCTTGAGGAGATGCGCCGTTTCATGAAAGCGCCCATCAAGTATTCCCGTGAAAAGAACGGGTATTACTACGCGAAACCCTACGACCTCTTCGACTATGCCGACGAGAAGATGCTCCTGTTCTACCTCTTTGCGCAGGGGATCGCGCGGAACCTCGCCCTCATGCCGGTCGTCTCGCGCGAACTCTTGGAAACCATCGAGGACAAGTATCTCAAGGATTACCGGCCGCTTCTCGACCGGATAACCTACGAACTGGCGAGCCACGACAAATACCGCCCCGGGGTCATTCGGCAGGTGCTCGACGCGATGCGCACCGAAACGGCGCTCGGCATCATTTACGAGAACGCGGCGGGCAAACGCTCGCAGCGCTTCGTCGAGCCGTGGCATCTCATCAACTACTCGGGCAAATGGTACCTCCTCGCGTGGTGTCGCACCTCCAACGCCCTTCGCACCTTCCTCCTCTCGCGTGTCGTGACCATCATGCCCACCGAAGAGCCGTTCGAGAAAGAACTCGACGAACGCCTGCTCCAGCGGTATCTCAAAGAAAGTTACGGCATTTTCAAACTGCCCGACACCAAAGAGATGACCATCCGCTTCCACGAACCGATCCTCCACATCGTGCGCGACCGCGAATGGCACCCGAAACAGCGGATGACCGAGACCACCTGCGACGGTAAGCCATGCCTCGAACTCACCCTTCCCGTCGCCGACCCCATCGAGATAACCTACATGGTCCTTGGCTTCACCCCCTATGCCGAAGTGGTCTCCCCGAAGGAATAC
>CAYNMQ010000121.1:0-6315 GCA_964398245.1 uncultured Spirochaetales bacterium
CGGTGCGAACGAGCGTCCCGACATACAGGGCGCCATCGTCGGGCGACCGGGCGGCACAGTGCTTGCCGTCGCAGGCGATCCTGTCGTAACGCCGTTCGAGGAGAACGGGGTATGTTTCTTCCGCCGGCGAAACAAGAAGGGCTTGCTCCCCGGCAAAATCGCTTCCGGTGACCAGAAAGAATTCCTCGATGCGGTTCACGGTCCACGCCGCGAAGCCGATCGGGACCGACACATCGTCGCCGATGCGCTCGAACGAGGTGTCGAGACGGACCAGCGCCAAGCGCCGCTCATCGGGGATCGCCGCGGCGATGACGAGACCTTCGCCGGTCACCATGAGATCGAACGAGCCGACGATCGGGCCGACGAGAATGCCCTTGCCCGTTCCCTTGGTCCCGTCGCTGAAGTCCTCGTCAACCGTTCCGTTACACCCGTCGAGCAGTTTCAACTTGCCGCCGTACGGGGTGTTGTCGGCGATGAGCGCCGCATAGCCGGCCGAACCGTCACGACAAGCGATCGTCGCCGGCACGACACGGAGATCGCCGGGGATGTCGAGATACTGTTTCGTCTTCGACGAGGAGCAGGCGGCAAGGATGATAAAGAGTATCGCAAAAAAAGATCGCCTCATGGGATCTCCTGCAACACGCTCAAGAAGGTGTCGCTCGCGCAGTCGCCGTCGAGGACAAGGATACGGTTCTCCGCGAAGCACCCGACAAAGAGACGGCGGGCCGCATCGGAAGCGCAGGAATACACCTGATACGGCGTACATCCATCGAGTTCCGCTTGCGCCGCCAGCATACCTCTCTCCCCCTCCACGACGAACACTTTTTCCTCGTCGGGCGCGGCGACGAAGAGCATCTCCCCCCCGCCGCACGGTACGACCGCCGCCTCGGCGAGATCGCCGTCGAGCGGCGTCGCCCACAGAAGCTCGGCGCGCACTCCTCCCGAGGATTCGACCAGCGCGATCTTGACTACCGCCGGGAATTCGTCCCCGGCGCTGTCAATGTTCCGCGCGGAAAGGTAATACCGCGACGCTTCGCCGGATGGGACGATATCCCTGATGTCGTCTCCGGCGTTCAACACCGGCACCGGCACCGTACCGACCGCGACCGAAACGGCCTCCGGCTCATCGGCGGTGATCCGGAACATCCCCAGATGACTTTTGCTCTTGTGCGCAGAGATGAAGATCTCGTGCGCGGCATCGAACACCACAGCGGTGACGGCGTTGTCCACTTCGAATGTGCCGGCATAGGTCAGGTCCCGCTCCCCCTGCTGAAAGACATCCACCTCGCCGTTACGGAGATGGGAAACGAACAGTCTCGCGCCGTCATCGGAGAGCGCCATGGCGTAGGGCTCTTTGTGCACTCCGTACGAAACGGCGTCAAGTTTCTGGGAAAGCCCATAACTGAGCGAGGGATACCCCTTGGCGCCCCGGTCGAGGGTGAGAGCATGCAGGCGCCCCCATTCCCGCGTCGTCACATAGGCATACCGCTCGTCGGGGGAAATAAGAAGCCGTCCGCCGATCGAATCAACGAGCACCGATGACACCACTTTCTTTTCCGCGAGGTCGTACACCGACACCCGGCCGAAATCGTAGCGGCGGTCGAAGTTGCTCGAAAGCACCACGAGGTATCCGCCGTCGCCGGTGAGCGCCATGTCGGTCACCGAGAATATCTTCGATTCGGGTGGCGTTTCGAGGTCTATCTTTTCGGCACACGAAAAAAGCAGACGCATGCCGAGGAGGAACAAAATGAGGCCGATTTTGTTCATTTTTTCTTTCCCTTTTCCTCGGCAGGCGGCGGTGATTTGGGGCTTTTTTGCTCTTTGGGAGCGGGGGACTTCTTGTCGGGGGACGCGGGGGCGGGCGGCTTCACCCCGAGCATCTTCTCGAGCTCGGCGCGCTGTTTCGCATATTCACTTTGAGGGAAGATGTCGCGCATCCCTTCGACCACCTTCTTCGCGTGCTCCTTTTTGCCCAGATGAATGAGCGCCCACACTATCTTGATATAACTCGCTTCGTGTTTCGGACACCCCTTGTCCTTGAATTCGGCGTCTATCCGCCGATACTGCTCGATAGCGCTGTTCCACGCCTTTTCGGCGAAATAGGTCTCGCCGACAAAGTAGATGACCTCGCACTCATGTCTGCCGGGGAACAGCCGCTGGTATTGGTCCCACCCTTCGCGCACCTGCTGCGCGATGGCGGCGTCGGTGCTCATCTTCGAAAGTTCGGCGAACGCCTTCTCGGGATCGTTCGGCAAACGAACGCGCCCCGCTCCGTTTATCGTCACATGATCGACTGGACGCAGACCCTCGAGCTCCGCCTTCAGAGAGGCCACCTCCTGCGCAAGGGCGGCAAGTTGGGTCTCAAGACGCTGCACCGCGGGCGCAAGACCGGCGGCGGCCTTGCCTGCGCCGACATCGAGCGCGTCAATGCGGCTCGACATCTCCCGCAGGGTCGCTCTCAGCTCGTCGAGCGTCTGGAACGAGAGATTGACCCGGTTCTCCTGTGCCTTCTTCTCAAGCGCCAGCGTTTTCTCTATGGCATCGAGGCGTTCGTTCACCTTCGCCAATTCGGCGCGCAGCGACTCCTCGAGCACTTTGCGCTTCGCCGCCGATTCGGCGATGCACTGCGCCTTCGCCACCTCGACATCCTTCCTGAGGGCGATACACCCCGACACGAGCAGCAGAAGACCGCAACAGAGAAAAGCGCGAACGGCTATCATCATTCTCCCGGACACGCGAAAGACCGCCCTACTCTTCATCGAGGAGCAGGAATTTCGCCTTGATGTAGTATTCGTCGGACGAAGGAAGGTTCATGGTTATCTTGCGCAGGATCTCCTTGGCGCGTTCAGGATCGTCGGTCATGAGCTGGCTCGCCTCGGCGAACATCGCCGCGACTATCTTCTGCAGTTCGGCGAACCCCGCCTTGACATCCATGCTTTCCTTGTTGAAGTAGGCCGCCTTGTAAAGAAGTTTGCGCGCCTCCTTGAAATCGCCGCTCTTCGCCTTGGCAAGGGCCCGCTTGACATAGACGGTGATGCGGAGGTTGTTGATCTCCTTGGTGACGCCGGTCGCCTCGACATCGCGGCTCCGCTCGATATCGTACTCCTTCTTCGCGGTCACGGCGCTCTTCTCTATCATCTTCTTCGCCGTCGCATCGAGCCGGGCAAGGAAATCGCGCTCTATCTGCGTCTTCCGCTTGGTGTACTCCTTCTTTGCGGCCGCCTCCTTGGCGCCTGCCTTCGAGAGCTCCATCTCGAACGCCGCCTGCCGCTGTTTCGCCGCCTTGCCCCATTGATCGCGTTTCTCGACGATGTCCTTCTCGAGTTTCTCGATGGTCGCCTTGAGACGCGCCTGTTCGGCGTCACGCTCCTTGACGAGGTTCTTCATCTGATTCTCGAGATCCTTTATCTCCTTTTCGAGCTTTGCGCGGTCCTGCTTGTAGAGATTCTCATACTTGGCGTAGATCGCCTGTCGGTCCTTCTCCTGCTGCACCTCCATCTGCTGCGCCTTCTTGACCGAGTCCTCTTCGAGCTTTTGCATCTTCTTGTCGGCGTCGATGCGTATCTGGTCGAGTTTTTTGGCGAGGCTGTCGCGCAGTTTCTCAGCCTGCTTCGCCGAGTCGCTCATCTGTTTCTCGAGAGCGGCGAGCTGTTTCTTCTTCTTGTCGAGCTCCTGCTCGAACGCGGCGCGCCGCTTCTTTCCCTCGGCGGCCCACTGATCCTCGCGCGCCTTCTGGCGCCCTTCTATCTCCTTGACCTTCTTCGTGCGTTCCGTCTCTATCGCCTTCTGCATCGCGTCGAACTTCTTCTGGAAGTCCTTGCGCTCCTTCGTGATCGCCGAGAGCTGTTTCTCGAGGTTCTTCTTCTCCCCCTCTTTCTGGGTCTTGAAGGTATTGGTCTCGTCGTCGACCTTTTTCTTCGCTTCTTGGAAGGACTTCTCAAGATCTTTCAAAAGACCGGCGATCTCTTTTTCGACCGGTTCCACCTTCCCCTTCACAAAAGCCTCTCTTCCCTTTTCAAAAGTTTGGAGCGCCTTGTTCGCGGACGCGAGTTTCTTTTGAAGATCCTTGTACTCGGTCTTCTTATCGTAATTGTTGTATTTCTCCTCGAACTTGCGCATCTCGGATTCGATCGCCTCGACATCCTTCTGAAGCCGCTGCGCTTCCTTCTCGAACTCCTTGTCGGCAGATTCCTCGGCCTTGCGCCGCTTCTCGTCGGCGTCCTTGTCTATCTTCTCACGCTCCTTGTCGGCCTTCTCCTGTATCTTCGAAAGCCGTTTCTCCTGTTTTTCGAGGAACTGATCTATCTCCTGCTGGACCTTCTCGATCGCCTTGGAAAGTTCCTCTTCCTTTTTATCGAAGGAGCTTCCTTGCGCATTGAGGTCCTCGAGTTTCTTCTGCGCCTCCTTCTCGACCGCCTCGATGTCCTTGCGGTCCTGCGCCTCGTCCTTGCCGATGTTCTTGTCGCGTTCGGCCTGCAGCTTGCTCTCGTCCCTGTCGAACTTCTCGATGTCCTTTTCGATCTCCTTGTTCAGCGCCTCTATCTGTTTTTCAACCTCTTTCGCCTTGGTATCGAGATCGGCAAGTTGTTTCTCCGTTTCCTTTTCGAGCCGCTTCGACTCCTCCTCCAGCTGCTTCGCCGCCGCCTTTTTGTCCTTCTCGCCCTGCTTCGCGAGGTCCTTGTACTTCTTCTCCAGCGCCTTGAGCTCCTGATCTATCGCGTCGCGGTAGACCTCCTCGTAGCCCTTGTCGTTGGCGTATTCATCGCCCTTCTTCGTTATCTGCTTGTCGATCTGCTTTATCTTCTTCTCATATTTCTCATCGAGACCGCCTTCGAGGTCCTTCCGGGCCGCCTCGATGTCGGCCGCATTCTTATCCTCGTACTCTTTCTCCTTCCGCCGGAAATCCTTCTCGTCGGCCTCGAACTTGCGGGTGATGGTATCCTTGAGTTTCGCCAGTTCGCCCAGCTCGTCTTCCAGTTTGCGCAACTGCTCCTCGCGCCACTTCTTATGATCGGCTATCTCGCCTTTGAATTCGCGGAACAGCTTCTTGAAACCGGAGGCGTCGTCCTCTCCCTCGCGGAACTTCCAGCGTTCATTGCTTTCCTTGGTGTACACGATCGCCTTGTAGCCGGCGGCCCGTATCTTCTCGTCCTGCTCGGCCGCGCGGTCGAGGTTGTCGAGCGCCGCCGCCCAATCCTCCGCCTGCACCGCTTCGCGCGCCTTGGCGAGCAGTTTCTTCACCTCGTTCGCCGCATCGGCGAGCTCCGCTTCGTCGGCCTGCCGGAAAGCGTCGGTCGCCTTGGCGTAATCGCCCCCCTGATAGGATTTGAAGGCGCCGCGCATGACCTCTTTCTTCTCGCTTGCCGAGAGTTTCTTTGCCGGCTCGCTCGGCGGGGAAGATTCCGCGGAGAACTCATCGCCACCACTCCGCGCAGGCTCCGCCTCGTCGCCTATCTTGGCGACCAGCTTGTTCACCGTGCCCAGCACGAGGCCCGCGACGTCCTCCGGATCGGAGTCCTCTTCGACATCTACGGCACCCTCGGCGACCTTGCGCCCTTTCTTGTTGAAGATGGTCACCTCGACCTTTCCTTTCCCGTAAGAGAGAAGGAGCGCCAGATCGAAGTCGGCCTGATCCTTGGCGGCCCGTTCGACGCAGGCCACCTTGCCTGCGCACTTCTTGACCGCTTTGGCGGTCTCGGAGGAGGCGTCCTCTATGCCGAGCGCGTCGGCGTTCTTCACCTTGCCGTAGAGGCTCTTAAGGTTCTCGTCGAGCCCCGCCGCGAATGCCTTTTCTTTGTCTTTCGACCACGCGGTGGGGAAAAACAGGATCGATTTCGCCATCAGCGGCAATGCGGCCGCGAGTGAACAGATCACGAGGAGGATCCGAAGCTCCTGTTTCAAGACAGCCCCCTTTTCAACAACAATAAGTCCTTTGCGGCCACTACCATATACAAAGGGACCGGAGATGTCAAAAAAATACCGGTCACGCGAGCCCCGCCATGATAGCGAGCATACCGACGAGGGCGTGAGAAAGGATAAGTCCCCAGAGATTGCGCACAAAAAGGTAGATCGTTCCCCATCCGAGGCCTATCAGGAAAGTGAGCGGAATGATGAATGGTTTGGTGAAGAAAAGATGCAGAGAAGCGTAGAGAATGGCCGAAACGACGACGAGTGCCGCTCCGCTTCGTATGCCGCCGCGTTCCATGAGAGGAAAAGCAAGACCCCGATAGAGGAGCTCCTGCGCAGGACATGAAAGAAAGACATAGAAAAGGGGAAACCATATATTTCGCGGCAGGTGCGGGCTCCCCAGAAGAC
>CAYNMQ010000122.1:0-6286 GCA_964398245.1 uncultured Spirochaetales bacterium
TCGCGGGTCATGCTCTTCTCATCTTCGGGGGCTTTCACTTCGCCGGTCCCCAGATGCTCGCGCACCCGTTCCCGTTCACGGAGTTGCTGTTCCTCTCCGGCATTCTTGGTCTCTTCTTTCTGTTTCTCTTCGACCTTCTTCTGTTCTTTGACCGGCTCGGTCGTCTCGTCTGCCCAGAGACCGAGCGACAGCATGAACACGGCGATTCCCGCAAGTACTACGATCCTTTTCATGGCATCCTCCTTCTCTTTTCTCTCGGCGGCTACTCGTCACGCCCATAAGACGATAAGGGGGGGGGGAAAGTTCCCCTCCTCTTCGTGTCTGCGGGGAGGAACTTTTTTTTCCTAGACTCGTCTTATGAGGGAGAGTATCTTTTTCTTGGTGATGGACCGCGAGGGAGGTGTTTCATGAGAGAGCAATACGGAAACTGTCTCGGATGCTCAGTGATGTTGTTCTTTCTTTTCATCGGGTGTGTGCCGCCCTATTCGCCAACAGGAGACGAGCATCCCGTTGCGCCACAGATTTCCAGTGTTGTTCCTGCTGACGGTGCCGTTAATGTAGCACCTGACGCTGTCGTGACAGTCACTTTCACTGCGCCGGTTGATCCGGCGAGCGTGACCATCTATTCGCTCCGTCTTCAGGATGCTACGGGGAAAGAGGTGCCGGCGACAGTGGCGGTCTCGGAAGACGCTCTCTCGGCGGCGGTGACTCCTACAGCGATGTTCAAAGAGGGTCACGCCTACACCGTGGAGGTGACGCGTCAGATTCGGGATAGGGATGGCATTCCACTCGATCTCGGAGGAGCGGAGACTATCTTTATCTCTACTTTTTCGGTCGTCGCCACGCCGCCGACGGTTGTCGCCGTTACCCCTGCTGACGGTGAAACGGTTTCTCCTGATCTTGCCGCAGTAGAGATCGCCTTCTCCGAGCCAATGGATGCGGTCACCATAACGCCGGCGACTTTCCTCGTGAGCGAAGTGGACGGGATTGTTTCTTATGATCCCGAGACATTGACCGCTCGTTTCGAGATCAGTGGTTCGCTGGCGCCTCTTCACACCTATACCATATTTGTCGCGGGTACCGTTACCGACGAGGCAGGCATACCCTTGGGAAACGACCTCATCGTTCGTTTTTCTACTACGGAATAGGAGGAAAACATGAAAAATATAGTCTGGGTAGGACTGCTCATATTGCCTATTGCGGTCAACGCTCAGAATTCGGGAACAGGAGACCAAGCGCCGGATTCTTCTGCTCCGGTTCCGGCGGAACAGGTGGTAACCCCAGTGGCGCAAGAGCCTTCTGCGGTGCCGGCAGAAATGACGGCGGTTGAAGAAAAGAAAGGGGAGACGCCGCAAGAGAATCCAGTGAAAGCACCGCCTCTCCACTATCTCAGCATTGCCCTCAAGGCCGATATGACCACCCCGATTGCGCGGGTGAATCCCGGTTTTGGTGCCCATCTCGATGTCCGTTACATCCTCCCGTGGATGAATCCGTGGTTTACCGTTGGTGTCGATGCCGCGTGGTACCGTCTTTCGGGAGAGGGGACACAGGTTGATCCCCAAATCGGGCTCTATGAGTACTCGTGGGTCATAGACTCGGTTCCGGTCACCATCGGTGCCACGGTGGAGATAGATAAGCCGCTAAAATGGCTCGTTTTCATCGGGGGCGTCGGGTTCTCGACCGTGTGGGCGCGCTCGAACGGAGATCTCTTCGGCGGGCACACCTTTGCCGAGGATGTCGCCTTCGGCTATGTGGTGTATGCCGGCCTCGAGGTCCGGTTCCTACCGTGGGGCGGCGTCACGGTCGAGTATCGGCATTCCGGATTCTTCCTCGATTTCGACTACCCGCACCTCAACAAGGAGGTCGGCGATATCGGGGGAGCAATGGTGCTCGTGGGTTACAAATACACATATTAGGATAGAGGGAGGTTGCGATGAAAACGCGCTTTTATGCGTTCTTGTCGACGGTTGCCGCTCTGGCGGCGTTTTCTTTCGGCGGGTGCAGCGACAAGGATTTCGTCGTCGTTGCTGATAACCCGCTTCGGGTGGTCTATCTGTCTCCCAACGATGGCAGTGCCGGGGTTGCACTTGACTCGGCAGTAACTGCTGTTTTTTCGGAGGAGATAGTTCCTGAGACGGTTACCGATGGGGCAGGATTTTTTGTGGAGAACATCGCCGACCCAGAGAATCCGGTCAAGGTTGTGGGGACCGTGACCTATGACGAGGCAACCAAGTCGGCGACCTTTACGCCTGCCTCTTCGTTTGGTTATTCGACGACATACCGCGTTGTCCTCACCAAACACATCCGCAAGGAAGACACCAGTTCGTCGGAGGGAGGAGAACTGGCCGTCGAGGTGCGGGCCACCTTCCGGACGATAGATCCTGATGATCTGATGGTGATTCACACCACTCCGGCGGCTGGGGCATGGGACACGGCGGTGTACCGCGATATTCGTATCGTGTTCAGCCATCCGGTCGATCCCGCATCGGTCGTCGCAGGCGAAAGTCTCCTTCTGGAGGACATAACTGCCAATCCGGTGACGGTGGACCTTGCTGAGGAGAATGGTCTTGTCTGGAACGAGGACCATACGATCCTGACCATTACGCCGGCTTTTCCCTTTGGTTACTCGCGCCTCGTGCGTCTTACGCTCACCGAAGCGGTACGAACGCCGGTTGCCACGGCGAGCGGTGGTTCTCTCCCCAAAGAAGTTGTCGTGCTGTTCAAGACGAAGAATCCGCCGGCGGTGTCGGTTGTCTCGATAACACCTTCCGGTTCTGCCGAAGGGATCCTTCGCGAAACGGAACCCGATTCGGGCGAGGCGACTTCGTTCATCGTCACCTTCAGCGAAGGGGTCAAGCAACGCGAGATAGATGTAAATGGCGACGGTGAGATCTCTGCCGACGAGGGCGGCGCACTGCTCATCGAGGATGTCACTGAGGGGGAAGAGAACGCGGTGGCGATTCCTTGTGCCATCGAGTGGCTCGATAACGCTGGCGATCCGGTTGCTGATGGCGGTGACACCGTTCACTGGGACGATCGATATTTGGTAGGATCCGACACGGTTGTTCGTCTTACCCCGCTTGAGGTCATTGACTACTCGCGGCTCATCCGCATCACGCTTCGCGGCGACGACCAGACCACGCATCCGACCAGCGGTCTTATCGTTTCTGACCGAGCAACCAACGGTGGTGGCCAGTTGCCGGTGACGCTCACCTACCTCTTCCGGATGCAGGATCCTCTCGTTCTTTCGATAGTCTCCGCAACGAGCGGTACCGGTCTTCTGCCGATGCCGCGCACCGATACGCTCGTGTTCACCTTCTCGGAGGGTGTTGCGCAGGATACGGTGCTCCCCAAATAAACGATCAATTTCGCCGAAGGTACTGGCCCTACCCCCCCGCCGCATGCCCCGGCGCATAGTATCATCGCGGGAACCGTTTCTTTCAATGCTGACGATGCGCCGCTCGGCACCTCCCTCATCGGGGACGCCAATGTCGTCACTTTCACGCCGACAGAGCCGCTTCCCTACGGGACGGTGGTGCGGGGCGTATGGCCCGGTTCCGACGATCCGACCGCGACGGTTGTGAAATCGGACCGTGCGACCGATCGCGGCGGCCAGCTGCCGATCACGACCACCTATCTTTTCGAGAGTGAAACGACGCCTGACCTCATCGTCACCGGCACCTTCCCGGGCAATGCCGAGAAAGGCAAGCCGATAGACGGTTCCATCACCATTAACTTCAATAGAGCGGTTGACTGTGCGACGCTCGTTCTCGGGACGACGGTTATCCTTGCCTTCGATACGACCGATCCCGGGGCGCCCGGCGACGCGATCCCGGCGACGATAAGCCCGGCGTGCGCCGAAGGTGACACCTCGGTCACCATCGTTCCCGACACGCCGATAAAGTACAGCCGCGATGTGGTAGTGACGCTTACCGATGCGGTGGCGACTCCCGAGGCGAAACTGGTTAACGAACACGCCGACCCGCTCATGGGACATCTGCGCGGTGGCTACACCTTCCGGTACTCGACGATGGATCCGCCGCCGCTCGGCGTGGTCACCATCGGTACCGGCAGCGGCCACTTCACCATACCGCGTACCGACACCATCATCGTCGGCTTCTCCGAAGGTGTCCGCCAGTCGTCGGCGGTACTCGGAGAGACGGTCATCGTCGAGGATGTCACCGGCCTTGCCGATCCGCTCAACGATCCGGCGCACGGCCCCATCGCGGGGATCCTTACCTACAACACCGATGATGCGCCGGTGAACGAGGAACTCATCGGAGACGACATCTTCATGACCTTTACCCCTGACGCACCGTATCAGTACGGAACGCTCATCCGTATCACAATACCGGGCTCCGAGGATCCGACGGCAAATGTCGTGAAGTCGGATCGCGCTACCGTCCGCGGTGGCCAGCATTCGCTCGAGACCAAATTCCTCATCGAGGTGGAGCGGCTCGAAGAACTGCGCGTCATTGCCACTTCGCCGGCGCACGACAACCGCCATGTACCGCATACGGCGAACCAGATAACGGTCACCTTCAACTACGCTCCCGACTGCACGACGATAAACGACCAGAACATCTTCGTCACCTACGACGACGGCACCTTCGTCACCGACCCGGTCGCTCCCGGCGATACCGTGAGCGGTTCGTGGGAATGCGTCGACGGCAATGCGACCGTTACCTTCACCGCCGACGCCGAGTTCGGCTACGGTCGTGATTTCCTCGTCTATCTCACGAGCAATGTCCGCGATGAGCGGGCGGCTGGCGGCGCCATCAATCCCAACGATCCGACGCAGGGATACCTCGTGCCCCCGTTCGCGTTCGGCTTCGGCACCGAGCACCTCGACAAACTCTATGTCGTTTCCTCCAATGCTGCCGGTTCGTCCGCGTTCGATCCCGACCTGCCGATCATCATCACCTTCAACCAGCCGGCCGCCTGCGCGACGATCACCGATACCACCTTCTTCGTCAACAAGGGGACGACGAGCGACCCGGCACAGAAACTTGCGGCGACGATCACCTGCGCCGATCCGGCATCGGTGACGGTGCAGATCGCGCCGGATGACGCGGACTGCGGTCCAGAGGCGCTCTGCTATGATAGCGACTATACCGTCACGATCGTCGGCGGGGCCGGCGGTGTGTGCTCGCCCGACAAGACGCCCGGTGATACGAGCGACGATGGGTGCATCGCGTCGCCTGCCTACACCTTCTCGTTCCATACGGCGAAACAGGGCGAGTTCGTGGCCTTCATTTATCCTCCCAACGGCGCGACCGGTGTCCCGCTCGATGTGATGCCGACCGTCACCTTCAGTGCGCCGGTCAATATGGCGAGCGTCGAGAGCGACCTTGGCGCCGACGCCGACGGCATCGTGCCCAATATCTGCCTCTTGCCGGGTGTCCAATACAACTGCTCCGATCCGTCTGCCGTAGCGGTAGATATCCAGTGGACTGCCGGCGAGACGGTGGCGACGCTCAAACCGAAGAGCACGCTCATGCCCGACAGCGACTACACGGTGGTCGTCTCTCGGGATGTCGAGGACATTGACGGCCGCACGCTCACCGGCTTCTATACCTCGACCTTCCACACCGGCACCGCCGGTCTGCTTCTCTATGTGGTGGTGAACCACAGCGACGACCTCGACGCGCTCACCATTGACGCCTACTTCCGGGAAGATGTGGATGTCGCCTCGGTGAACAGCGGCACCTTCTATGTCACCTACGAGAACGAGTTCGGTGGCACGACGGTCGTCCCCGGAACGATAACCTGGAACGCTGGTTGCGATCTCGGGACGAACGCGGGGTGCACCGTCGCCACCTTTACCCCCGACATCTATGCCCTCTACTCGTGTGGCGAAAAGTCGGGCGATCCGCAGTTCTCGTTGCCGCTCAACACCGAGTTCACCATTCATGTCTCCACCTACATTCGCAACGCGAACTGGGATGATGACCCGCTCCATGTCGAGGCGATGGGAGGAAGTGATGAGTTCCTTCACCACTTCGTTACGCCGCCGAGTATCGCCATCATGGGGGTAAAGTATCGTAATGCGGTCGTCGACCTCACGAACCTGAGCGGCGCCGACGAGGTCCCGGTCAATGCCGAATTCGTTATTTTCTTCCGCGAGAAGAAAGATCCGACCTCGGCCACATCTGAAACTATCGTGCTCGAGGACGACCGCGGCGTTGATGGCACCGTCACGGCGGGAACCAACCAATTCTCAATCGCCAAACGGGGCACCTTCCTCGTCAGCCGTGACGAAGGAAAGCAGATTGAAATTGTCGGA
>CAYNMQ010000123.1:0-459 GCA_964398245.1 uncultured Spirochaetales bacterium
CCCCCATGACCTAGTCGTCATAGACCTGCCCGAGCCCGCTTCTCTCGCCACCGCCCGCTTGTACACCAGAGAGTTCTTCCGGCGCATCCTCGCCTCGCAGGGGTCAGCGGCGGTGCTCGTCGTGGGCCTCCCCGGAGGACAGGGCATGATCCCGCCCGAACTTGCCGACCTCAATGCGAGCGTGAAACGGGTGCTCGAAGAGGTCTTCGCCGAAGTGCGGCTTATCCCCGCTGGAAGGCACCTCTTGGTCGCCGGTAACCCCAGCATGATCTCCGACGACAGTTCCGTGCTCTCTCAACGACTGCTCAACCGGAAACTCGGAACGACTTGGGTCAACGAGGCGCTCCTTCGCGACATCCTTGAACCGATGCATCTCCAGCTGACCACCGAGGCGGTGGAGCGTTCGCCGGCGTCGCCGAATCGGAGCCTTGCCCCGACGGTGGTGTTCGCCTCTTTGCG
>CAYNMQ010000123.1:469-6285 GCA_964398245.1 uncultured Spirochaetales bacterium
TTCAGCGCCGCCAGCCGCTGCGAGTCCAGTGGACGCCGCCCGCCGTCTCGACCGTCCCCTTTCCCCCGTACTCGTGAATCTCCCGGAGCGACCCTTCACCTTTTTCGGGGTCGCTTTCGCCGTGGTCGGCCTCGTATTCTCTCTCGTCGTCTTTGCCGCACGACGGGAACTCGATTGGCGCGACTCGCTTGTCATCTTCACCTCAAGCGGTTCGGCGTTCACAATCGAGGTCGCAATCCTTTCTCTCTTCCAGAACTTCGTCGGACAGATATACCATTTCATCGCCCTTTTCACCGTCAGCTTCACCGGCGGACTCGTCCTCGGTCTGCAGGGAGCCTCCCGTTTTCGATTGCCTGCAAGTTATCTGCTCGGCGCGCTCGCTCTTGCCGCCACCCTGCTTCTCATCGCCGCCCCCACGCCGCTTACCGCCGGCGCCTATATCTCTATCAACTTTGTTCTTGGCCTCCTCCTCGGCGGAGCGCTCGGTCTTCTTGCCCGACGCAACCGGTCAGACCGGGAAAGCGGCATCGGATTCTATCTTGCCGATCTTTCGGGAGCGGCGGTGTGCGGGCTCCTTTTTGGCGCAGCGGTCATCCCGCTTTACGAGGTCGGATACAGTCTCGTTGCTGCGGGGATACTGAGTCTTTTCGGGATGTTCGCCGCGCTCAGGCGGCCGTAAGGAACGCCGTGGCGATCAGAGGTCGTCGTACGGGTTGGTCTGGATGACCCGCTGTTTCATCGTCTGACGCTGGATGTCGCGCTGGATGTCGCCGGTGTTCTTGTTGGGATTCTGCGGCGTCGAGAGTTGTTTGATGAGGTACGGGATGCGATCCTCGCCGACTTGGATGTTCTTCTTACCCGGCTGGATGTTCGTCTGATACTGACCGTCGTTCTCGTTGTCGGTCCAGCCGCCGTTCGTGACCTGTCCCATCATGACATTGCGGGCGTTCTTCTTCTTCGCCTCTTCGGTCGCCTGTTGGACCGGCGTGCCGGCGTTCGAACTCGATCCGGTGGACGCGCTTCCTTGATAGACTTCGTCGGAAGGCGCATCGCCCAGTTGACCGGTGTTCGCCACGCTGCCGAGGGCGCCCTGCCGCATCATGTCGCGGCGTGCCTTGTCGGCGGTGTTGAGCGTGTTCGCCTCCTCGGCACTCCCCTCTTCTCCCTCGTGCGCCGGCTGATAGACCGTGTCGGGCGGAAGATCGCCGAGATAGCCGGTGTTCGCGATACTGCCGAGAAGATTCTTCCGAAGATCCATCTGACGCGGGTTGTCCGCGATCTCTCCCACATTCTCGGCGCGGTCGCGGAGCATCTTCTCGAAGTCGTTGAAGCGGTAGAGCGACCGGTCGGCAAGGCGCAGTTCGTTCATCCACCGCGGTTTGAGAATGCCGTGCGCCTCATCGAGCTTCAGCTCGTAGAGCGACAGCGGCTTTTTCACCGTGTTCTGCTCCTCGGCGCCCCATGCCACGAGAAAGGCGCAAAGGATCGCGACGATGACAAGACTTTTCATGGACACCTCCATCGTTAAAGACCCGGGAACCAGTATATACCGACTCTTTGAAGGAAGCAATCCCCTCGCCAAATGATTTTCCTCATGAAAATCAGCCGATTATCCGTTCGCTCACGCGGGGAAGGCACCCAACCGTCCGACTTTGTTCACGATAAGTCGAGCGCATTTCTTTTGCTTTATCTTCTTTTGTTGTCACGATGAGTTCGTCCTCGAGCATGGAGGCCTACGATGAAGAAGTGGTGCGGCATATTCCTTTCGTTCCTTCTTGTTCTCGCCTGCAACGAGAAGAACGAAGCCCCGACCGAACAAGACCTGACGCAAGACGCCGGAGAGGATGCGCTCCTTTCCGAGGACATGGGAGATGAAGATGCGCTTCTGCCGGAACCCGGGCCGGATCTTGACTTTTTCTCTCCCGATGACGATTTCGAGCCGGTCGTCGTCATTCCCAAAACAGGCATCGAACTGGAGGCGACGGTGGACCTTCGCCAGTGGGATTCGGGGACTTTTCCCATAACCGAAAAGATATCGTTCCCGGCGCCGGATGACGGCAACACCATAAAATTGTTCGGCGAAAAAATGACCGTCTCTTCGTCGTCGGTCCCCTTCGACTATGACAAACACACCTTTCTGTTCTTCTTCGGCGATTTCCTGAAAGACGACCTCCTTTCGCTGGAAGTTTCCTACTCTATCAAGCCGGCCTCCTCGATGGGTCTGCGCATCTGGCAGAACTTCGAAACGGGCGACACGGTCATCGGTCCTTTCACCGAGCCCTATTTCACCCCCTACTGGCTCATCGTGCCCCAGAGTCCTTTCAAGACCGACAAGGACAACGACGCCAATGTGCCGGTTGAGAAGGTGGTTCTCCGTATCATCGTTCCCGACGAACAGTGGCAGGCGATGGGTCCCGGCGTCACCGGCGCGCGCGACGACAATGTCTGGACATTTACGATGGAGACCCCTATGCCCCTCTATGCCCTCTCGTTCGCCGCCTCGCCCGCCTACACCTTCTTTTCCGCGGGAAAGACCTCCTCGGGGATAGAGGTCATCGGTGCCGGATTCTCGAATGAAATCGAGAACCTCAAAGAAATCTACCCGGCAGGCGTCTCGACGGTCGAATGGATGGAGGAGAACATCGGCCCCTACGAGTTCGGCGACAAGGTGGGGCTCGCCTCGATCCCCGATTTCGGCGGCGGGATGGAGCATGTCGGGGTCATCTACATGGGCACCGATGTGCTCGCCTCCTACGACAGCGGCGTCTTCGTCACGGTCCACGAGATCGTCCACAACTGGTGGGGAGACAATGTGCGGTTCGCCGACTGGCCCGATTTCTGGGTCGCCGAGGGCTTCGACGAATGGACCACCAACTACAACCTCATGGCGGTCATCGAAGATGCGTCGTCCTTTGCCGACCGCCGGGACGAATATCGCCTCATCGCTGCGTTCCTCTGCAGTGCCGACGATGCGGTGCCGCTCCGTTTCAGCCCCGACATCGACTTCATGACGCTCGACATCCAGATGCAGACCGCCTATTACTACGGTGCGGCATTTCTCGAAATGGTCAACAAGCGGCTTGACCGCGATTTCAACGGGATGGGGCTTCTGCCGCTCCTCCGACTCTGGTTCGAAGAGAAACATCTGACGACCGTCACCACCGAGGATTTTCTCGATTTTCTCATCGCTCATACCTCCGGCACCACCGACACGACCGACTATTGGAAGACACTCTTCGACAATTGGGTCTATCGCGCTCCGTGCCCCTCTATCGTGGCAGACAACTACCTACTTGTTGAGGGAGCGCTTTCTTTCGATCTTACCCACATCGGCACGGCCCCCGATCTGCCGGCGTTCCCCATCGTAATTCTCTGGGAGGACGGCTCTTCCTCGTCGCTTACCGTCGATCTCGCGGCAGGCGGCTCGACGACCGTTACTGTACCGGTACCTTCATCCCCCGAACGGATACTTCTCGACCCCGACTGGTTCTATGTCTTCTCTCTCGACTCGAGCTCTTGGAGCGGGCCTCCCCTCTCCTTTACGAAGGGCCCGGCAACTCGATACGCTCGTGTTCCCCGAACGGCACATCCTCGTCCCTCGGCCGCTGGGTGGTGATGATCGTCTGGAACGGCAGTCCGGCAAGCAGCGCATAGGCCTGACGCCGCCGCGTATCGTCCATGAAAGAAAAGATCTCGTCCCCCATGAAGAGCGGCGGCCAGCCCGCCTCGGCGAGCACCAGCGTCTCGGCAAGATGCAGACAAAAGGCCCCGAAGGCGATCTCGCCCGAGGATGAGCTCTTCGCGGCGCGTCCCGTCAAGGAGATCCGGACATCATCAAGGTGAGGCCCATAGAGCGGCACCCGTCGCTCGAGCTCCCGCTCCATCCGGTCCCGAAGCCGGCGACCGGTCTCCTCCTCTTCCTCGAAAAACGATTCTATCTCCACGCTCAACGGCACCCCCGCCTTCGCCGTCACCGTCGCGAAATGCTTCGAGAGTCGCGCCGCCGCCGCCTGCCGCTCTTTGCGTATCGCCACGATAAGCGGGACCGCCGCTTCGTTGAGGTGGGAAAGGCCGCCTTTCCTGCCGCTCTTGAGGAGCGCCGTTTTCTGTTTGAGATAGCGAAGATAGCGCGAGACCGTCTCTATGTAGGATCGGTCGCTTCCCATCACCACGCGATCGAGGAAGTCGCGCCGTTTCTTCGGGGATCCGCTCATCATCTCGATGTCGTCGTGGGTGCACAACACGAACGATGTGGCGGCGAGGAGCGTCTTGCGAGCGATGGTCGTGCCGTCACGCGTTATCTTGCGTTCGCCCCGTTTCCCGAAACCGTGCTTCAACACCGTGTCTCCCAACGCGCCGGTGTCGGCAACGGCTTTGAGGAAGAAATACTCTTTGCCGTTGCAGATGCATTCCCGCAGATCGCCGGTCCGAAAGCTCTTCCCTCCCAGAGAAACGGCGCAGGCCTCTATGATGGTGGTCTTTCCCGCCCCGTTGGGACCGAGGATCAGCGTGCGGTCGGCGAACGGGAACGACGCCTCTTCGAAGCGCCGGAAATTCCTGAGCGTGCTGTGGGTGATGCGCATGCCGTCCGCTTAGATACGAAGCGGCATGACCATATGGGTGTAGGTGTACTCCGGCTGTTTCTCCATGATCGTCAACGGCCGAAGACCTTCTTCGACGATCAGCTTGATGGCGTCGCCGTCGAGCACATTCGCGACATCGGTGAAGTAGCGGGCGTTGAGCCCTATGGTGCGATCGTTCTTGAACGGTTTCTCGATCAGGATCTCGTCACTGGAACTGCCGCCGAACTCCGAGCTGGCGCTGAGTTTCAGCGTGTCGCCATGGAACTCGAAACGGGTTGCCCAGATCTTTTCTTCCGTCGATATGGCGGTGACCCGTTTAACGGCGTCTATGATCTCCTTGCGCTGCAGAAGCGCAAAATCCTTCTGTTCTATCTGGGCGATGCTTCCGGTCACATTCCGGTAGTTCGGGAACTCGTTCTTGATGAGACGGCAGGTGAAGGTCATCGAATCGGCGGTCACCACCAGCTTGCCTTCCTTCACCGAGAGCGTCGCCTCTTCCTTGTCCGAGAATACCTTGACCATCTCGGCAAAGCTCTTTCCGGGAACGACTATCCCCTCTGAAAGGTCTTTGATAGGAATGGAAACATCATGCAAGGTGACTATGGATATGCGATGAATGTCGGTGGTCACCATCTCGATGACCTCCTTCTTCTCTTCCTGGACCCTTATGATGAGCACACCGGAATAGGTCTTATTGTAATTCGGATCGGTCATGGAGAACTGTAGTTTCTTGAAGAACGAGAAAAGCTTTTTGACCGGCACCGGAGCACCGGTGGCCGCTTCATAGGGAACGGAGGGGAATTCGGTGACATCACCGCAGGGAAGCGTGTAGGTGGTTCGACCCGATATGACGGTAAGAAGAGAATGCTCCTCGTCGTAGTCAAAAGTGACCTCCTCCCCTCGAACTCCCCGGCACATTTCGTACAGATGTCGTGCAGGAACGGCCATCCGTGTCTTTCCCTCAGTGGTCATCGAGAGATTGATAAATACAGAAGTATCCAGATTCGTTGATACTATCCGACACTGCCCCTTTGCGACATCAAAGAGGAAATGAGAGAGGATAGGCATGGTGCTCTTTTTCTCTATCGAGCCAAGACACCGCTCGATAGCATTGATCAGCTCTTCTCTCTTGAACACGATCTTCGTCATGTGACTCTCCCTGTTATCATACTGTTGTTCGTAAGTCATTTAGTGAATAATATGGATATGTATGTTGAAAGTGTTTAAGATGGG
>CAYNMQ010000124.1:0-6284 GCA_964398245.1 uncultured Spirochaetales bacterium
TCCGCGAAGGCGGGCGCACGGTGGCTTCCGGCGTCGTCACGAAGATATTCGAATAACCAACAGGTGTGAGGTGGCGTCGTGAGTGACAGGATCAGGATCAAACTCAAGGCCTTCGATCACAAACTGCTTGACGGTTCGGTCGGCGAGATCATCGATACGGTCACGCGGACGGGAGCCCGCATCGCGGGGCCGATCCCGTTGCCGACCAAGATCCACAAGTACTGCGTCCTCCGTTCGCCGCATGTCGACAAGAAATCGCGCGAACAGTTCGAGATGCGTGTTCACCGCCGGATACTCGATATCCTTAACCCGACGCCGCAGACTATGGATGAACTTATGAAGACCGACCTTTCCGCCGGAGTGGAGATCGAGATCAAGACCAATTAACGCCCGTGGCGAGAATGTTTGAACGGAGAGGGAAACCATGAGCACAGGATTGATAGGAAAGAAGATCGGGATGACGCAGTACTTCAACGAAGATGGCGTCTGCGTCCCGGTCACCGTCATAAAGGCCGGCCCCTGTTTCGTCGTCCAGAAGAAGTCGCCGGAAAAGGATGGCTACTCGGCGGTGCAGCTTGCCTTCGAGAAGAAGGCGAAGCGGATAGGAAAACCGGAGGCAGGCCACTTCAAGGCCGCGGGAAAAGGGGTTTTCCGCCGTCTTAAAGAATTCCGCGTCGCCCCCGCCGAACTCGAGAAGTTCAACTTGGGCGACGAGGTGAAGGCCGATGTCTTCAAGGCGGGTCAAAAGGTCAAAGTGACCGGTTTCACTAAGGGGCGCGGCTATACCGGCGTGGTCAAGCGCTGGAACTTCAGCGGCGGCGGCGACGCCCACGGCTCCAAATTCCATCGCAAGACCGGGTCGGTTGGGCAGAATGTGCATCCCGGAAAGATCTGGAAGGGAAAACGGATGGCCGGACGCTATGGGAACGAACAGGTGACGGTCGCCAATCTCGAGGTGATCAAGGTGTATCCCGAAAGGAATCTCCTTCTCATCAAGGGGGCCGTTCCCGGAGCCAACGGCGGCGTGGTTTATATCAAGAGCGGCAGATAAGGGAGAGCGATATGCCGATGGTTGATGTATTCGATCGTGAGAAAAAGAAGGGCGGCACCCTTGCCTTGAACGACAAGGTCTTTTCGGTCGCATGGGAGAAGAAGCAAGTGCCGGTTTACGAGGTCATCCGGATGCAGACGGCCGGATGGCGCGCCGGGACGCATGCGACCAAAACCGTTTCGACCATTTCCGGCGGCAACTCGAAACCGTTCCGGCAGAAGGGAACCGGTCGCGCCCGTCGAGGCACCATGCGCGCCGGCATCCTGCGCGGCGGCTATGTCATCCTCGGTCCTCAACCGCGCGATTACTCCTATACGGTGCCGGCCAAGAAGCGGCGTCTGGCGCTGAACGCGATATTTTCGGAGCGTCTGCAGAACGGCAACCTGTTCGTGGTAAAGGGCTTCGGCTTCGACAAGATAAAGACGAAGGATGCCTGCCATCTTCTCAAGGAGGTATGGCAGGTTCCGGAAGCGGTCATCATAACGGGCGACGGGGAGGAGAACTTCTCTCTGAGCATTCGTAATGTTCCCGAATATCTGGTGTTGCACTACACGCAGGTGAACTTGTTCGATGTCATGGCCTACCGCTTTGTCATCATGACCGAAGAAGCGGCGGCATATCTTAACGAGGTGTGTGCGTCATGAAGAAGATACACTACTTCGGCGTCATCAAACGGCCGATCATTACCGAAAAGTCCACCATGCTCTCCCGCGGCGAAGAGAAGAAGTATCTCTTCGAAGTGGCCATGAACGCCAAGAAAGAGGAGATAAAGGAGGCGGTGGAGAATCTGTTCGATGTCAAGGTGACCGAGGTCAACACCGTGATCGTGCGGGGAAAGGTGAAGCAGGTGAAACGGGTCGCCGGCAAGCGGCGCAACTACAAAAAGGCTTATGTGACGCTTCAGAAGGGGCAGAGCATCAGCTTCATAGAAGGCGTGTAACAGGAAAAGAGGGGTACGCCCATGGGTATCAAGACTTATAACCCCACATCGGCTGGCCGGCGGAACATGTCGGTGCTCGAAACGACCGAGATCAGTTCTCGAAAGCCCGAGAAGCACCTCGTGCGTCCTCTGAGGAAATCGGGCGGCCGCAATGCCGACGGGAGGATAACCTCGCGCCGTCGCGGCGGCGGTCACAAACAGAAGTATCGCGTAATAGATTTCAAGCGCGACAAGCTGGAGGTCCCCGGAAAGGTCGCCGCGATAGAGTACGATCCCAACCGCAATGCGAGGATCGCGCTGGTGCACTATCTCGACGGGGAAAAACGCTACATGATCGCCCCGGATAAACTGAAGGTCGGCGACATAGTGGTGTCTTCGTCGAAAGAGGCGGACGCGCGCCCCGGCAATGCGATGCCGCTGCGGTTCGTTCCGGTAGGGACATTCATTCACAATGTAGAGATGAAACCCGGGAAAGGGGGACAACTTGCCCGGGCGGCCGCGGCCGGCGTCCAGCTCCTCGGCAAGGAAGGAGACTATGCGACGGTGCGTATGCCGTCGGGAGAGATCCGCCTCATTCACCTCGACTGCCGCGCGACGGTAGGACAGGTCGGCAACGCCGAGATCGCCAACATACGGATCGGAAAAGCGGGGAAATCGCGGTGGCTCGGCCGCCGGCCGAAGGTGCGCGGCGTGGCCATGAACCCCATAGATCACCCGCATGGCGGTGGCGAGGGAAAGACCTCGGGCGGCCGGCATCCGGTGTCTCCGTGGGGTCTGCCGACGAAGGGGTATAAGACGAGAAATAACAAACGAACCGAGCGGTTCAGGGTGAGAAGACGCCAGAAGTAGCTCTGAGGGAATATGGAAAACTGGAGTAAAGAACGGAGGAGACATGCCGCGCTCAGTTAAAAAGGGGCCGTTTGTGGACCAACATCTCTGGAAAAAGGTCCTCAAGGCGGCGGAATCTGGCGATCGCAAGCCGATAAAGACATGGTCGCGTCGTTCCACCATTGTTCCGGAAATGGTCGGGCTCACCTTTGCCGTGCACAACGGCCACAAATTCGTGCCGGTGTTCGTTACCGAAGAGATGGTCGGATTCAAGCTCGGCGAATTTGCGCCGACCCGTATCTTCAAGAGTCACGCCGGTGAGAAAAAATAAGTTGCCAAGATGAGGAAAATGAATACACTAACCCCGCTTTATTTTTTATGAAGTCTGGAGAGGCGCTATGGAAGCGAAAAGCGTGAGGGCCGTGCTCAAGTACTACCGGATGAGTCCTCGCCGGGTGCGTGAGGTCGCCGACATCATTAAGGGAAAGCGAGTCGAAGAGGCGCGGAACATCTTGGATTTCACCAACCGCCGCGCCGCGCCGGCTATTAAGAAGTTGCTTGATTCGGCCATAGCAAACGCCGAGAACAACTTCAGTCTCGACCCCGACAGATTGATAGTCGCCCGCATCACGGTGGACGAAGGCCCCATGTGGAAAAGGTTCGTTACCAAGTCTCATGGTCGCGCGAACCGTATCGTCAAACGCACGAGCCATGTGACGATAGATCTGGCGGAACAGAAGGAACAGAAAGACTGAGAAGGGATACAAGGAGGTGCCGCTTGGGACAGAAGGTCAACCCAGTTGGGTTCAGGGTCGGTATCACGAAAGGATGGAGTTCCGCGTGGTACTCTCACCGCAACTACGCCGCATGGCTTCATGAGGACCTTGCCATCCGTGAGAAGGTGAAGAAGGAGTTTTATGCGGCCGGCATAGCCGACCTGCACATAGAGCGCTCCGGAAACAAGATAAAAGTGACCTTGTATGCGGCGAAACCGGGCATCATCGTCGGCAAACAGGGAGCCGGCATAGAGAAGATCAAAAGCATCGTTTCAAAGATAGCCAAGAGCGCCCAGGAGATATTCGTTCAGCCCGAAGAGATCAAAAAACCGGAGACCAACGCTCAGCTCGTCTCGGAAAGCATCGCCGAACAGATAGAGAAACGGGCTCATTTCCGGCGCGCTATGAAGCGGGCGATGGGCAACGCGATAAAGAGCGGCGTAGAGGGGATCAAAGTGCAGGTGGCCGGCCGTCTTGGCGGCAACGAAATAGCGCGCACCGAACACTACCACGAAGGGCGGACGCCGTTGCATACCCTCCGTGCCGATATCGACTATGGGTATGCGGTTGCGCGCACCACCTATGGCACTATCGGCGTAAAGGTGTGGATATACCACGGCGAGGTCTCCAAGCGTGCCGAGAGCAAGCGAAAGGGCGGCAAGAGAAGTTAACAAGAATGCGATAGGTGTGCGCCATGCTGATGCCGAATAAGGTAAAGTTCCGGAAAATGCAGAAAGGCCGTATGGCCGGCGTCTCTACTTCCTGCAACCGCATAGATTTCGGAGATTACGGATTGAAAGCGCTCGAAAGCGGCTGGGTGACCAGCCGCCAGATAGAGGCGGCGCGTGTCGCCATCATGCGTTTCGCGCGCAAAGGGGGTCGCCTGTGGATACGCATCTTCCCCGATAAGCCGATCACCAAAAAACCGCTTGAGACCAGAATGGGAAAAGGCAAGGGGAACCCGGAGGAGTGGGTGTGTGTCGTCAAGCCGGGACGAGTTCTTTTCGAGGTCGGAGATCTCGATGACGCCTCGGCGCGGGAGGCGCTCCGGCTCGCTGCCTACAAGTTGCCGGTGAAGACCAAGATAATCGTACGGGGGGACGAAATAAAATGAAAGGCCGTGAGATGAGAAAAAAGAAGGTCGAAGAGTTGAAAGAAATGCTCTTCACGCTCGAAGAGGAACATTTCAATCTTCGCGTCCAGAAGGCGATGGGGCAGTTGCAGAATTCCGCCCGTCTGAGGATGGTGAGAAAGGACATAGCGCGCGCACGCACACTGCTCACCGAAAAGAGCGGGGAAGAACGGAAAGGTGCCGGAAAAGAGGTGAAAAAATGAGACCGGAAAGCCATAAGAGAACACTGGTTGGGGTCGTCGTGGCCGACAAAGCCGCGAAGACGGTCACCGTCATGGTGACGCGTCGCTATCGTCATCCGCTTTACAAGAAGATGGTGACGGCTCACAAGAAATACCTCGCCCACGACGAGCAGGACATCTATAAGGTCGGCGACAGGGTCCGCATCCGCGAGTGCGCGCCGGTCAGCGCCCGCAAACGGTGGCTTGTCGTGGCGAAGATAGCGCGGGGAGAAGAGTCATGATACAGAAACAGACCAGACTTGTCGTTGCCGACAACTCGGGGGCGAAAGAAGTCCAGTGCATCAAGGTATACGGCGGCACGAACCGCCGATATGCCGGTGTCGGCGATGTCATCGTTGTTTCGGTCAAGGATGCCGAGCCGAAAGGAAAAGTGAAGAAAGGGGAAGTGAAGCGGGCGGTCATCGTGCGGCAGGCGAAGGAGCTTAAACGCGAGGACGGCTCGTACATCCGTTTCGATGACAATGCGGTGGTCATCCTCGATGATTACTATGAGCCGGTCGGCACCCGCGTTTTCGGTCCGGTTGCCCGCGAACTGCGCCTCAAGGGATTCATGAAGATCATCTCGCTTGCACCGGAAGTCCTGTAGGAGGTAGGAGAACGCCATGGCGAACATCAAGAAGAACGACACCGTCCGCATTCTCGCCGGTAAGGATAAAGGGAAAAGCGGCAAGGTCCTCCGTATGCTTTCGAAGGAGGACAAGGTCATCGTCGAAAATGTCAATGTCTACAAGAAACACCAGAAGAAGGGACCCAACCGTGAGGCGGGAATAGTTGACAAAACGATGCCGATCCACATCTCGAATGTGCAGCCGATATGTCCTAAGTGCGCCCAACCGACCTCGTTCCGGCGCAAAGCGCTCGGTGACGGGAAACGGGTGCGTTACTGCCGTAAGTGCGGCGAAACGATAGCGTGAGACGACGGGAGAAGATGATGGCGGAGAAAGAGAAACAGAAAACGGCGAAAGCGACGAAAGAGAAGCCCGCTACGCCACAACAGGCGCCATATGTGAGCCGGTTGCGAGCATACTATGAGAAGGAGATCCGCCCGGCGCTGGCCAAGGAGCTGGGCATCACCAATCCCATGGCGGTTCCCCGTATCACGAAGATCGTGTTGAACATGGGCGTCGGCGAAGCGATCCAAAACAAGAAATTACTCGAGGACGCGGTGAAGGAGCTCGCGGCGATCGCCGGACAGAAACCGGTCATCAACAAGGCGCGCAAGTCGATCGCGCCATTCAAGGATCGGCAAGGTATGCCGATCGGGACCTCCGTGGGCCTGCGCGGCGCTCGGATGTACGCCGTCCTTGACCGCCAC
>CAYNMQ010000125.1:0-6231 GCA_964398245.1 uncultured Spirochaetales bacterium
TCGGCGACCTCGACCGGCTTCCCGGCTGGCCCGAGCATGTCAAGGAGATGCAGCGCAACTGGATCGGCCGGAGCGAAGGGACCTATATCGACTTCCTCACCGAAGACGGCAGAAAACTCACGGTGTTCACGACGCGCCCCGACACGCTCATGGGGGTCACCTTCGCCTCGATGGCGGTCGAACATCCGCTCGTCGAGGAGATACTGGCGTCGGCGAAAGACCGGAAGGCGATGACCGCTTTCATCGAAGAGGTCAAGGCGCTCCACGCCGTGAACGCGCGTGACGAGGACTACGAGAAGAAGGGTGTCTTCACCGGAGGGCATCTTGTCCACCCGGTCACCGGCGACAAGGTGCCGCTCTATCTCGCCAACTTCGTCCTCGCCCACTACGGCACCGGCGTCGTCATGGCGGTCCCGGCCCACGACCAGCGCGATTTCGAGTTCGCGCAGAAATATGATCTGCCGATAAAGATCGTGATCCGACCGACCGATAAAAAACTGGAGTTGCCGCTCAAAGAGGCCTACACCGAACCGGGCGTCATGGTCGATTCGGGCGAATTCAGCGGCCTGCCGTCCGAAGAAGGGAAAAGGAAGGTCTCCGCGTGGCTCGTCGCTCGGGGAAAAGGGTCGGTCGGCGTCAACTACCGTCTGCGCGACTGGGGCATCTCGCGCCAGCGCTACTGGGGCTGTCCCATCCCGATGGTCATCTGCGAAAAGTGCGGCGTGGTGCCGGTGAGAAAGAGCGACCTGCCGGTCGTCCTGCCGGAGGATGTCCGCTTCTCGGGCGTCAACTCGCCGCTCAGGGAGATGCCGTCGTTCCTCGATACGACCTGCCCCGCCTGCGGCGGAAAGGCGCGCCGCGAGACCGACACGATGGACACCTTCGTCGAGTCGTCGTGGTACCACATGCGCTACTGCGACCCGCACAATGACAAGGAACCATTCGATAAGCGGGAGGTCGCCCACGCGATGCCGGTTGACCAGTACATCGGCGGGGTCGAACACGCCGTCATGCACCTCCTCTATACGCGCTTCTTCACCAAAGTGCTCGCCGACCTCGGCTATGTTCCGTTCCGCGAGCCGGTGAAGAACCTCCTGACCCAAGGCATGGTGTGCATGGAGTCCTACCGCGCCGGCGACGAGTATCTTTTCCCCGAAGAGGTCGAATGGCGGGACGGAAAACCCTTCAGCAGGAAGGACGGCACGCCGGTCTCCGTCGGCCGCATCGAGAAGATGTCGAAGTCGAAGAAGAATGTCATTGACCCCGACAAGATGGTCGAGAAGTACGGCGCCGACACCGCGCGGCTTTTCATCCTCTTCGCCGCGCCGCCCGAAAAGGACCTCGAGTGGTCGGCGGAAGGGATCGAGGGATCCTTCCGTTTCATCATCCGCGTCTGGAACATCGTCCACGCGAATCTCGAGCTGCTCCGCCGGTTCCGAGAAGATCCCTCCACAGGAGGCTCGTGCGCCGACCTTTTCCGCAAGACGCACCAGACGATACAGAAGGTACGCGAGGACATCGAGCGTTTTCACTTCAACACCGCTATCGCCGCGATCATGGAGCTGGTCAACGCCGCTTACAAGACTAAACCGGAAAGCGATGAGGAGAAGCAGGTGTTCGCCTTCGCGCTCCGTACGGTCGTTGAGCTCCTCAATCCCTTTGCGCCGCATGTCACCGAAGAACTCCATGCGCTCTATGTAGGCGAAGAACGGATGCTCGCCACACGACCGTTCCCCGACTTCCGGCCCGAGGCGCTCGTCGGCGAGACCAAGGAGATCGTGGTGCAGGTGAACGGCAAGGTGCGCGACAAGATCGTCGTTCCCGTCTCTGCGACCAAAGAGGAGGTCGAAGCGGCGGTCCGCGCGAAGGACTTCTCGAAGTTCCTCAACTCCGGCTCGATAAAAAAGATCATCTATGTCCCCGACAAACTGCTCAATGTGGTCGGTTGATGCCTACTAATCCATCGTTTCCGCCCCACATTGAATCATTCGAAGACTTGCGTTCGGCATCGGGCACGCGGGTGTTCTTCTCGCCCGACCGCTACCTGCTCCTCTCGCTCAAACGAAGCATCATTTCGACCGCCGCCACGGCGGGCATCGAATGCGCGGCCTACGATGCCGGTGAACCGGGGCAGGCGCGCGACGCGTTCGGTGCGGCGCGAGAGGTCGGGTTCTTCGGCGCCAAGAAGATCGTGGTCCTCGACTATGCGGAGAGCATTTTCCCGAAACCGAAAGATCGAGCGGGAGAAAAAAGCGGCGCCGGTGCGAAAAAGGATGCTGATGAAGAGGGATCCAAGGGTAAAAAGGCCGGGCCGCTCGCGGCGCTCCTCGAAGAAGCGGTGAGCAATCCCGACCCCGAGAACCTTTTCATCCTCCTTTTCAACGATCTCGATCGCCGCACCAAACTGTTTGGTCTCATGAACAAAAAACAACTGTTCCGCGAATTGGCGATGCCCGACGATCCGGTCCTTCGCACATTCGTGCGAGAGCGCTTCGGGGATGTGCGCCCCGACGAGGCGCTGATCGGCTATTTTCTGAAAGAGGAGCAGCGCGACCTTTTCTTCATAGAGAACGAGATCGCCAAACTGAGACTCTGGGCCGAATCGCAAGGGCTCGCGAAACTCTCGCTTTCTCAGGCGGAACCTCTTCTCTCCTCTTTGTCTGACGAGATCATCTTCCGCCTGACCGACCACCTTGTCGCCGGGAAGAAGGAAAAGGCCATAGCCCTTTTCCGTGACCTCCGCGTCTCGGAGGGCGACCCGAAGCTCTTCCCAATCCTCATCATGCTGTTCCAGCGTCACTTTCGTGTCCTCATGAACATCAAGGTGATGGTGAAGAAGAATCAAGCCGATCAGATACCTGCCATGCTCTTTGCCCACAAGGCATTCTACCTCAAGAACCGTTACCGCGAGGTCATGCAAAGCTACAGGAACCGCACCATCGTCGCGGCGCTTCGCGAAGCGGCGCGGCTCGAACTCGGCATGAAGGGTGTCTACGGCATCGCGATGCCCGATGTGGGCGCCGCGATCGAACAGTTCATGCTGAAGTACTTCTGAAAACCTTCGTCCCCCTTGTCAAAGGGGGGCCTTGGGGGGATTTACGCCTTCACATTCACCACGACATTCTTGAACCGTGCCGGTGCGGTCTTGTGGGAAAGTTGCATCGCCTGTCCCGGCTCCCCCTTACCGCAGAAGAAGGTACCCCAGTATTTCCACTCGCTTTCGGAACAGACGGCGTCGCACGAATTCCAGAACTCGGTGGTGATGCCGTAGTAGGTCGGCTCCTTGACGATGCCGGTTATCTTTCCCTTCTCTATCTTCCAGCCGATCTCGGTGGTGAACTGGAAATTGTTGCGGCTGTCGTCAATGGACCATGTCTTAGTGAAATCGACGAGATACCCCTTCTCGGTGTCAACGATGAGGTCAGCGAGCGTTCCCGCCTTCCCCGGCAGGAGATTAAGGTTGTTCATCCGGATAAGCGGGATGTCGGAACCGTGAACCGCGAGCATGTTGGAGCTCGGTTCAAGACCCAAAAGCGCGGCAGTCTCGCGTGAGGTCTGGAGGTCGACGAGTAAGCCTTCCTTTATGATGGTCGCCTTCTTCGCCGGAACGCCGTCGTCGTCGGTGAGATTGAAGCCGATGCCCGTTTCGTCGGTCGAATCGGCCACCACCGTCATCTGCGGCGAGCCGTAGCGCAGTTTGCCGATATGTCCCGGCTTCACGAAGGTCTTTCCGGCATAACTGATCTCCATACCGAAGATCCGGTCGGCCTCGGTGGCGTGGCCCACCGACTCGTGGAGTTGGAGCGCCAGTTGCGAACCGCCGATGATGAGGTCGGCCCGCTCTTCGGTTATCCGTGGCGCGTCGAGCAGTTGATCGGCCTCGGCGATGATCGTCTCGACATGTTCGGGGAAGGCGAAGTCGCGCATCACCTCGAAACCGCCGGCGCGCGCCGCCATCATCCCGGGCCACGAGCGCGACATCACAGCGTTCCCGTCGGAGGCGAGCACCGACATCTCGGGATTGACATGCCAGCGGGTCGTCTCGACGAAGGTCCCTTCGCTGTTCGCATATATCTTGTACTGACGGCGGAATTCGGCCTCGAACCGGCTGTAGATGGTCCGCTTGCCGCCGGTGAGTCCCTGCACGATGGGCATGAACCAGTTTATCTTGTCGGCGTAGGACATCGCGAAGGGGTCCTCCTTGGGCGCGATGATGCGGCTGCCGATCACCGGCTTTTGCGCCGGGAATTCGATGGCGCTCCGGCGGAACCGGCGCGCTTCTTCGGCATTGCGGAATGCGGCGGCGATCGTCGCATCTATGCTTTTATCCGACAGGTCGTTGGTGCCGGCAAATCCGAACATCCCGCCGACAAGCACCCGGATGCCAATGGAGACATTGTCCTGCATGAGACCGTAGTCCTTGAGCGAACCGCGCTCGAACACGAAACTTTCGCTATCGGTCACCGTCAGCCGCACATCGGCGAACTGCACCCCGCGTTTCGTGACCCGGTCGAGGATGTTCTGCACTTTTTGTTTCATATCATTCTCCGGCAAAAAAAGTATGGTACGAATCGGAAGAGACGAGCGTGATCGTGCTCCCCGGGTAGGCCTCGGTGAATTCACGCATCACCGCCGGGCGAACCTTTCCCTCTTTCCATTTGAACTCGTAGGCATCGATCCGTCCGTCATATTCCTCGACGAGATCCAATTCCTTCTGGCCATGTGTCCGCCAGAAATAGTGATTGCGTCGTACTCCGCGCGCCGCGAGCGTCTTCATCCGTTCCACGATACAGAAGTTCTCCCAAAGCGCACCGACATCGTCACGCACATCGAGCGGCTGGAAGCGGGAGATGAGGCAGTTCCTGACCCCGACATCGTAGAAGTATATCTTCTCCTTCCGTGTCAGTTCGGTGCGAAGGTTCCGCGAAAATGCCTTGAGACGAAAGATGACGAAGCACTTCTCCAACAGATCGAGATAGCGCTCCACCGTGGCGCGCCCCACCCCGAGCGTCGTGGCAAGTTCGTTGAGGGAGACCTCGCTTCCCAGTTGGAGCGCAACGAGTTTGAGAAGACGAAGCAGAAGATCGGGCTTCTTCAACTGCTCGAAGGCGAGCACATCCTTGTAGAGATATTTGGAGACCAGATCATCGAGAAGAACATGCGCATCATCCTCGCTTTTATCGACGATCTCGGGGTACAGACCGAACCGAAGATAGAACGGCAAAGCGGCGTGGATCCCGATCGGCGTGTGGCGGTGCTCCAGTTCCCGCAGGGAGAACGGGTAGAGGGTGAAGGAAAGACCCCGTCCCGTAAGCGGCTCGCCGGTGTGGTTCCCAAGTTCAAAACTGCTGGAACCGGTCGCGATGACCTGCACCTCGGAGATGGCGTCGTGTATTATCTTGAGCACCATCCCGATGTCGGGGACCTGTTGCGCCTCGTCAAGAACGATCATGCGCGCCGCGCCGAACATCCGGCGATACATTTCCGGGTCCTGCGACCGGAATACCTCCTGTACGGAGATGATATCGCCATCGTAGTAGTGCTTCGGATCGCCGTGTTTTGCCAAGAGATGCTTCGCCAGCGTAGTTTTGCCCACCTGCCGTGCTCCGAAAATGGTGATGACCTTCCTTTTGAACAGCCATTTCTCGATGTTCGCCTCTACGCTTCGCGGAATGTCACTCATCTTATTACCTCAAAAAAGCGACCACTAACTATCATTTTTTATATAAATTTTGATAGTTGTCAAGCGTTCTTTTGCAAAACACCGGCAAATTCCTAGATGTAAACAGATTTTTTCCACGATGTTCGCAAAAGTTCTCTCTTGGCAAAAACTCTTTTCATATCGTCCTTGTGGAGGAACTGATCTTGAAGCCCTTTGTGAGGATGTGCGGCACGAGCCCCGCCGAGATGTCGAACTCGAAGTAGTTGTCGGAATTGGGGACCACCTGCCGTTCGCTGCCGACCGCCGCGAGATTCTCGAAGACCGACGATATCTTCACGGTATAGCGGAGGTTGTTGACCACCTTGACCACCTTCCCCTTCTCTATCAGGAAGGTACCGTCACGGGTCAGCCCGGTGACCGATGTTTCCTTACGGTTGATGAAGTTCATGTAGTGCAGGTTGGCGATGTAGAGGCCGCGGTCAATGCCTGCGATCATCTGTTCGAGCGACTCGTTCCCCGGTTCCATCACGAGCGCCGCTACGCCGACCGCCCCGTTCTTGGGCCGGTTC
>CAYNMQ010000126.1:0-6230 GCA_964398245.1 uncultured Spirochaetales bacterium
CAAATATCTCTAGCTCACGGAGCAGGACATGAAACGCAAAGGACTCAGGAGCACCAAGGTCATCATGAACGCCGAGGAAATGGAAAAGACGCTTAACCGCATGGTGCACGAGATCATCGAACGGATGAGCGCGAAAAAGAATGTCGCCATCGTCGGCATCCGCACCCGCGGCGTGCTGCTCGCGGAACGGATCATCAAGAAAATAGCGGAGGTCGAGAAGATAAAGGTCTCCTCGGGAACGATAGACAACGCTCTCTACCGCGACGACTTCTTCAAGAGTCTTGCAAGCCCCGAGGTCGGTCCTTCGAACCTCAACTTCGATGTTGACAACGCCAATATCGTGCTCGTGGACGATGTCGCCTACACCGGCCGCACCGTGCGCGCGGCGATAGACGCCCTCATGGACTATGGGCGCCCGGCGAGCATCATGTACGCGGCGCTCATAGACCGCGGCCATCGCGAACTGCCGATACAGCCCGACTTCGTAGGGAAAACCGTCCAGACCACCGAGAACGAGGCGGTCGCCGTCTATCTCACCGAGATCGACGGCGAGGACAAGGTCGTCGTCGGCGAAAAGTAACCTGCGCAAGGAGCATACCATCCATGAAGCATCTTCTAGGCATCGAGAACCTCAACCGCGATCAGATCATGCAGATCCTCGAGACCGCGGTCTCGTTCGAGGAGATCAATCAGCGGCAGATCAAAAAGGTCCCGACGCTGAAGGGCATCTCGGTCATCAATTTCTTCGCCGAGCCCTCGACCCGCACCCGCATGTCGTTCGAAGTGGCCGAGAAGCGGCTTTCGCCCGACACCTACAATATCGCCGTCGCCGGCCGCGCCATCACGAAGGGCGAGACGCTCGCCGACACGGCGCTCAACCTGCAGGCGATGGCCCCCGACTGTCTCGTCATCCGGCACGCCGTTTCGGGAACGCCGCACATGCTCGCCCAGATCATGAACTGCTCGGTCGTCAACGCCGGCGACGGGTTCCACGAACACCCGACGCAGGCGCTTCTCGACGCTTACACCATAAAGAAGAAGAAAGGACGACTTGACGGTCTCAAGGTGGCGCTCCTCGGCGATATCGCCCACAGCCGCGTCGCCCGCTCGAACATCCACCTCCTTACCAAGACCGGCAGCCATGTGGTCCTTGCGGGGCCGGCCACCATGATCCCGCGCGGCGTCGAGAAGCTCGGTGTCACGGTGACCTACGATCCGAAAGAAGCGGTCAAAGAGGCCGATGTGGTCATGATGCTGCGCATTCAGGAGGAGAGAGAAAGCGGCCTCATGTATCCCGACCGGCGCGAATACGCCCGCTTCTTCTGTCTCGACGAAAAACTGCTCTCCCATGCCCGCCCCGACGCGATCGTCATGCATCCGGGGCCGGCGAACCGCGGCGTCGAGATCGAGGACGACATCATGGACGGCGACCGCTCGGTCATACTCGAACAGGTGGCGAACGGCGTCGCCGTGCGTATGGCGGTGCTCTATCTTCTGCTCGGAGGGTCGAACGCATGAAACTGCTCATCAAGAACGCGACGATATGCCCCGGAACGGGCAAATCCTTCACCGGATCGCTCCTCATCGAGAACGATCGGATAGCCAAGGTCGCGCCGGTCGAGATACGGAACGATGGCGTTGACGAGGCGCTCGATGCGCGCGGCATGGTCGCCGCTCCCGGCCTCATCGACATCCATGTCCACTTCCGCGATCCGGGCTTCGAGTACAAGGAAGACATCGTCTCGGGGCTCAATGCCGCGGCGGCCGGCGGGTTCACCGCGGTCTGCACGATGCCGAACACGAGCCCGGTCTGCGACAACATCGGCACGATCGAGTACCAGAAAAAGAAGGCCCGCGAACAGGGCAACGGCGTACGGCTCTTCCCCATCGGCGCCGCGACCAAGGGACAGAAGGGCGAGACGATGGCCCCGATCGGCGAGCTCAAAGAGGGCGGCGCGGTCGCCGTCTCCGACGACGGCAAGCCGATACAGGACTCCTCTCTGCTCCTGCGCGTCATGCAGTATGCCGCGACCTTCGGCCTCACCTACGCGGCCCACGCCGAGGACCTTTATCTCTCGCGCGGCGGCCAGATGAACGAAGGCTACTTCTCGACCCTCTATGGCCTGCCGGGCATCCCGGCGGTCGGCGAAGCGCTTTCGGTGGTGCGCGAATGCCTCATGGCCGAATATCTGGGACTGCCCATCCATATCTGCCATGTCTCGACCAAGGCGGCCTGCGACATCATCGCCTTCTTCAAGGCGCGCGGCGTCAAGGTGACCGCCGAGACGGCGCCGCACTATCTCCTTCTCACCGATGAAGCGCTCGGCTCCTATGACCCCAACACGAAGGTCAACCCGCCGCTCCGTTCCGAGGAAGACCGTCGGGCGGTGCTCGAAGCACTGAAGAATGGGACGATAGACGCCATCGCGACCGACCACGCCCCCCATCACGAACGCGACAAGAACCTCGAGTTCAACGCCGCGTCATCGGGAATGGTCGGGCTCGAAACGGCGGTAGCGCTTACCCTCAAGTTCGTGCACGAGAACCAGATATCGCTCGAACGGTTCGTGGAACTCTTCACCGCCGGTTATCGCATCTTCGGTATCGAGGGAGGAACCCTCGCCGAAGGAGGCCGCGCCGACATCACCCTCATCGATCCGTCGTACGCGTGGACGGTTGACAAGAACATGTTCCTCTCGAAGGGACGCAATACGCCGTTCCACGGATTCCATGTCAAGGGCGCGGTATTCCGCACGATCGTGGCCGGCAGAACGATTTACACGCGCCCCTACTGAAAGAACGACCGCATGAGCAAACTATCTCAGAACACCGTCGTCCTTTCTGCGCTCTCCGCCGACGAAGAGGCGCGCCTTCGCACTTTCAAGAAAGAGGCCTTCTACTTCACCGGCGAAGACTTCGCGAACTTCAACCGCTGGCAGGAGTTCTTCAACCTCTTTTTCCTCTACCATCTCGTCTCGGCTGACGACGGCTCCACCGCGGCGGCGCGACGGTCGCTCGACAAGGCGACGATCCTGCTCTACACGCCCTCGTTCTTCAACCGCTACAGAGGTCTCGACTGGCTCTCGGAAGAACCGATGCTTCTCGAGGAAGATGTGCCGGGAGACCTCTCGTGGTTCGACCGGCGCGAAATGATATTGTCGCTCTTCCACCGCGACGGCGACAAGGCACGGCTCGTTCAATCGAAGGCGTCGTTCGTCGTCGCCCTTCGTCATAAGAAGTTCTTCAAACACATCCGCACGACAGCCGCCGACAACCCGGCCTACCAAAAGGCGCCCTACCTGCTCTTCCTCATCTCGATACTTCTGCTCAAAAAAGATCGTTTCTCCGAGGCGAAACTCTTTGACCCGTTCCGTATCGAGGAACTCGAAAAGACGCACCAGTACTACCAGAAACTGTTCGACGCGATCGTCTAAAGAGACTTCCGCCACCTCGCAAGTGCCCAGAGCGGGAAGTAGTGGCGGTAAGTGTCGTAATCTATGAGAACCGACTGATTGAACACTCCGACCATTCGCTCCTTGGGCCAACAGCCGTTCGCTTGTTGACGCGAAAGAAGAAACGCTGCGGCGCGTCGGGCAGAGTCGCTCCTGCCCTTTCCCGCTTCGCAGCGCGCAAGGAGCGCCCACGCGGTCTGGACGCAGTGGCTCTCTGCAGGAACATAGCGCTTTTTGAGACAACTCGCCGCCGCTTCCCCCCAACCACCGTCGTCGTTCTGGTGACGCACGAGGAATTCAACCGCGCGCCGTACGGCCGGGTCGTCGGGCGTCGCGCCGACCGCGCACAAACCCTCGATACCGAACCATGCGCCGTAGGTGTAGCACACCGCCCACGAGCCATAAAATGAGCCGTCCGTCCCCTGCACTTTCCGGAGAAAGGCTTCTCCGCGCGACAAAGCCTTTTGGACATCACGCGCAAACTTTCCGGGAAAATGCTCACGGTAGGCAATGAGTCCGCGCATCACCGCAGAGGAGCACTCCACATACGAGTGTTCGACCATGATGTCGCCGAACACATTGGAGGGATTGAGTCGTTCGAGCCACTTTGGACCGCGCTGTTCTTCATAACTCGACCAGCCACCGTCGTCGTTCTGGTATGAAAGGAGAAGCGTCACGCTCTCATCGAGCAGTTCCGCCGCGACACCCCGTTCGGCAAGCGGCGCCAGCGCGAGCGCGCACCGGAGTCCCTCGGCGGTGCAGTCGGTCACCGGCCACCCGCTCTTCGCATCGCCGAACGGCCATCCGCCGAGCGCCTGCGATCGGTAGAACCTCTCGCGCTCCGGCATCTCGCGCCGTATCTGGTTGTCACGGATGAAATCGTGCGCCCGACGCAGCGCCTCACGCGGAGCGTCCTCCGCTTCAAGCAGCGCCTGCACCGCAAACACCGTATCCCAAAGTGCCGTCGAAGAGTAGCCGTCCATGTGAATGCCGCGCGGCGTCTCGCAGAGGTACTGCTCCATCGCTGCAAACGCCCGTTCTTCCTCAAGACCGCCCGGTTCGTTGAAGTGATACACGAGCGCGTTGAGAACCCGGTTCACCGGCCCGAGCGCCACCCAGCCCGTCACCTCATCTTCGTAGCGAATGTGACGGAGCGCCTCTGCGCAGGCACGCGGCCGCAGTGGTTTGAACGGCTGTGCCTCGTAGGCGTTCTGAAGCATGTTCACTGCCTTCATGAGCGGCGTGATCGGATAGAGATCGTCGCACGGGGCGACGGTGTCGCGGTGCGCCGCGAAGTCTATCGTCTCGTAGGCACGATCGTAGAGTTCCCGGCGCAACGCCTCGATGAGCGGCGTCGGTTCGATACATGCCCGCTTCGCGTAGAGCCACGAAAGCGGCAGATAGACCTGTCGCGTGTGACACCAGAGTCGCCCCGGGTGCACCGGCAGCGCGTACGGCAAAAGCCACAGTTCAGGAAGGACCGGATTCAGCCCCTCGTAGCGATAGAGCCCGAGAAAGGCGAGCATGAACTTGCACCAGTTCGCCGCACCGAGCGGCGTCCCCTGCGCATGGATCCAGCGGCGCATCGTCTGCAACCGTTCCTCGTGCGGCGGAACGCCGAGGATGCGGAGCGCAACATAGGATATCGCCGTCGTGAAGAGACAGCCCGGTCCCCCGTCGTAAAGGCCAATTGAACCATCACCGTTTCGTGTTGAAAAAAGGTAGCGAATCATCTTTTCGGCCTTTTCGGCGGCGATCGTGCGACCGACGACATAGTGGGCAATCACATAGTTCGGGAGAAGGAACATCGGGCCGCCGTATTCGCCGCACAACGACCCGTCGGGACGCTGACGCGAAAGAAGGTGTCGCCGCGCCGCCGCTATGGCATTACCGATTCGTTCGGTAGATATGGCTTCCATTGCTTTCCTCTTTTCTCACAATTTCGCCATCGCCCGCGCGGTAAGCGCCCGCATGAGCCGCGAGGAGCCGATCCATGCTGCCGTCTCGACAAAGCCGCACACATGGCGGCAGAAGAACGCCGCCGCGCCGAAGCGGCGATCGAAGAGCCGTGCGAGCCGCTTCTGGTAGGTCGCGGCTATCCAGTGGTGATCCTTTCCCTTCTTCCACGCTTCGGCGAGCACCGTCACCGCTGTCCGACCGCTCTCCATGGCGAACGATATCCCCTCCCCTGTCGCCGGATTGACAAGCGCCGCCGCCTCTCCGGCAGGCAAGAGACCGGGACGCGCTGGAACCGACACCTGCTCCGAGACGACGATCGGATGACCGAGTATCCCCTTGACGCGGCGCCCTGATTTCACGCGGTCCCCGAAGTGACGCGAAAGCATCTCCTCGAAAAGCATTGATATCGGTCGGTCCCGCCGTTCGGCGGGAAGGCACAGACCAATGTTCACCCGCCGTTCACTCTCAGGAAACAACCAGAGGTAGTGTGGAAGGATGGCCGGATCATAGATCATCTCCATGATGCCGGCAGTGAACGGCATATCTTCATACCACGCCATTGCCGCTTGTAGCGTTCGTGCCCCCTTGTTCCGTACCAACTTGCAGTTCGCACCACCCGCGACGACGACCGCCCGGGCCGAAAAAACGCCCGACGGCGTCACGACGCCGGTGACGACATCACCCGCCATCTCGATAGCGGTAACCGGTGTCTGCGGGAAAAATTGTGCGCCCAGCGCAACCACCGACTCGACAAGGAGCGCGTCAAGCCGCGATCGTTCAAGCACATGCGCGCTTTCGGCTCCGGCCAGAAGCGCCTCC
>CAYNMQ010000127.1:0-6198 GCA_964398245.1 uncultured Spirochaetales bacterium
GTGTCGCCGTACCCAACCCAGAGATCCATAATAATAGCCACACCGGCAGTCAGACCGGCAAGCGCGCCCCGTCCATCCATTCGCCGGGAAAGGATCCCGATCAGGAAGACCGCCGCCACCGGTCCGTAGAAGGCCGATCCGATCTTGTTGACCAGTTCGATGACGGTATCGTGTCCACCACCGAGCCAAAGGGCGAACAATATCGACACGAGCCCCCAGAAGGCGGCGCTGGCCCGCGACCAACGGACCTTCATGCGGTCCGAGGCCCGGTCCCACGACGGCCGTAAGCGTATCAGGAAATCGTCCCAGCTCGCCGCCGAGAGCGAATTGACCGCCGAATCTATCGACGACATCGATGCGGCGAAGACCCCGGCGATGATCAGTCCGAGAAAGCCGGTCGGGACATAGTGCAAGAAGAAAGTGGGCATCAGATAATCGGGCGGCAATGCGGCGACCCGTGTACCCAGATCGGGGTGCGATGCCATGAACGGCAACATCAACACCCCCACCGCGCAGTAGGTCAAAACGAGCGGGAAGCGGAGAATGCCGTTGAGGGCAAGCGCCTTGGCCGACTCTTCGGGGCCGCGCGTGCTCAGAAGCCGTTGGGCCTGCGTCTGGTCGCAACCGTAATAGGAGAGGTACAGGAAAAATCCTCCGAACAACATCGGCCAGAACGAAAAGTTCGCCCCGTCGGTCAGGCCGTTGGTCGAGAGATCGAACACCGTGAGCCGATCGTGCCAAGCTGCGAAAGTCCATCCCCCCTCGGGTATCTGCAAAGCGATGATAATGCCACATGCCAATGCAGATATCCAGAGAACGCCCAACTGGACGATGTCGGAATAGATGTCAGCGCGGATGCCTCCCCAAATGGTATAGAGCACCGAAAGGGCACCGACCAGTATGATCGTCGCAGGAAGGCTCATCTCAAGGCAGACCGCCGTCACATAAGAGGTCGCCAGAAGCGCCACGCCGGTCCCCATCGAACGGCTGAGGAGGAATATGGCGCTCACCGCGAGCCGTACCGGGACGCCGAACCGTTCCTGCAGGTAACCGTAAATGGTGAACCCGCGGCTCTTCCAGTAGGCAGGAAGCAGTATGATAATGATCGGTATCATGGCGAGAGGGACCGCCATCTCGTATTGGAGCCATTTGAGGCCGCCACCGCTCTTGACGGCGATGAAGGCGGGAGCGCCGATGAGGCTGATGGCGCTCACCTGATTGGCGACCAGCGACAAGCCCACTTGCCACCATGGCATCGTTTCGCCGGCGACATAGTATTCCGATTGGTCGCGCTGACGGCGGCCGATAAGGAACCCCATACCGAGGATAACGGCCAGATAAATGAAGAGGATGGCCCAATCGAGCGCTCTCACGATACCGTCCGCCGACCGTCAGCCGTCATGGTGATGTCCTTCCACGATCGCGAAAAGGCGGTCCTGCAGATCAGGGACCGCCGCGCGGACTCTCACCCACGCCGACATAAGCGGGATGCCTACCGGATCGCGCAGAAATTCATCCTGAGCGCGTTTTATAGACTCGACGAATACCTCACTCGCCGTTATCTCGGCATTCCTATCGTAGATGAGTCCGTTGATCGAAGCGAGTCCGTTGTACTTCTCGATCGCCTTGCGCGATTCCTGTATGTAGGTCGACAGAAGCGTCCGGAAGAACGAATCAGACATCACATAGCCATCCTGACTGAGCACCCGGAAGAGCGTTTGCGCGATATCCTCGGCCATCCGGGCGAGACCGGTTCCCGGCTCTTTTTTCGAAAGAGCGCGATGCTTGTGTTCATAGGTATCGAGTATCTCGACCTGACAGACGCGGTTCACATTGGTCTGCTGATAGACCTCGGAGAGCATCGAGACCTCGAGCCCCCACGTCGGCGATATGCGTATCGAACGGGCCAGTTCGCCGATACAGGCGAATTCCCCCGAGAGCGGGTATCGGAAAGAATCGAGAAAATCGAGGAACGGGCGATCACCAAGTATCTTGGTGAGAGACCGGAGGAGCGGCGTGTAGAAAATGCGGGTGACGCGTCCGTAGAGCCGGTCGGTTGCACGGGCGTAGTATCCTTTGCTGAACTCGAAATTGAGCGCCGGATGGATGACCGGATAGACCAGCCGCGCCAGCAGTTCGCGCGAATAGTTCACGATGTCACAGTCATGCAGGGCGATGGCGCACGATTCGGTCTGGTGGTCCGCGAGGATATAGCCGAGCGACAGCCAGACCGAACGCCCCTTGCCGGGGACATTCACATTGAAGCCGGCATCTTTGAGTTCCCGATATATCTCCTGTATGGAGGGGCTGTCCTGCCAGATGACGCGGGTCTCTGCCGGCATGTCGGCCATCCAACTGCGCACTTTAAGAAACTGTTCCTCGTCGGCGCGGTCAAGCGACAACACTATCTTTTTCAGATAGGGAACCCTTCGCAGTTCCTTGACGATGGCGGGCATCGCCGGCCCCTCGAACTCGCTGAAAAGCGCCGGCAACAGCAATATCACCGAGCGCTGGCGGGAGAATTCCATCAGTTCCACCTCGATATCGGCGATCGGCCGCTCGCCGATCCGCTGAAGCGTCGCGATCGATCCGTTCTGGAAGAAGTCGGTCATGAGTCCCCTCCCCTATCCCATTTATTGATCAGGTACGGTTTCATACTCTCGAACAGTGCGGCCTGATCCTCAAAAAAGCGCTCGGCATCATCGCCCTCGCGGTCCTTAAGTGCATGGATCATGCTGGCGACCCGGGCATAGTAGAGAGGCACCATCGTATTGAGGAGTTTGAATCGCTGTACCGGTGTCGCTCGCACGGCGCAGGCATAGTCGTAGACGATACGGACCCAGGTTTCATCGGGCAGACGCAACGGGCAACAGTCGCTTTCGGCAAGCCGGGTCACCGCCGCAAGATCGTCGGGCCCGATGATCCGCTCCCAGACACCGGCAAAATTCTGATAGCCGACCTTGAAATAGTCAATGAGCGCCGCCTCGTCGATGACGAAGGGTTTCACCTCGGCACCAACGAAATCACCGAACGACGGCACCTCCACGCGGGGATGTTCCTTCTTCCAGAAATACTCGTGCTCCTCCATGAGCTGGAATATCGTACCGACCACTTGTCGGAACATGCCCGACAGATCGGCGGCCGGGTCCTTCTCGCCGTGTACTTTAGCCCCGAGCCGCGCCTGGCAGCACAGGAACCCGCCGGTGACCGCCGTTATCGTCATCCAGATATCGATGCCGAAACGCGCCACATCGGTCTCCCAGACATCCTGATCGAGATAATGTTTCGCCAGTTTGCGCGTCACGGCGAAATCGCCGCCGATAGGCTGCCGGATATGGGCGCCGAACAGCGCGCGGGTCAGATTATAGACGATGGTGTTGGTTATCGTGCCGTCGAATTTATAGCGGCGATACTGCGGCGCGACGAAATCGTAACCGGCAAAGAGCGGCTCGGCGAGGCTCTTCACCCATTCGGGCGTTATCGATCTGAGATCGCTATCGAAGAATAGGATCGCTTTCGCCTTAAGAAATATCCCCGCCTCGAGTATCTCGCGCATCGCCGATCCCTTACCGGGGATGCCGCGGTAAATCGAAGAGAGTACCTGCACATCGGGATAGTGGATGTCGACCTGCGCGATCGTCTCCCGCGTATCGTCGGTCGAACCGCCGTCCGAAGCAAGGATAAGCGCCCGCTTTCCGCTGAAATAACGATGCAGCCCCGCCGCCGCCATCCGGATAACGTGCGTCACCGATTCCTCGCTGAAATAGCAGGGTATGCCGACCACGATATCGACCTCGCCGATCTGTTCTATCTCGCGGCGGGTCGTGTCGCGCATCGCAGAGAAAAAGCGATTCTTAGCCACAGTGCGCTCCTTATGACATCTCGTTCAAGACTTCCGGGACCAGCATTTTCACGCTCTCGACCCAACCGCGCGGTGCGGGGTGCTCTGCCCGCATTAAATGAGGATGTTCGAATGATTCGTGCGGCTTCCGAGGTCGAGGGATGAGTACCGCGATGTCGGCCCGCGCGAGCATCGGCAGATCATTCTCTCCATCGCCGAGCGCCACGACAGGACCGGTCTGGATACCCTGCCGACGGTAACGTTCCAAAAGTATGCCCATGGCGCGCCCCTTGTCGACCTCAGCCCCCATCAAATGATGAAAACGGCCGCCCCGCGTGACGGCAAAACCGGACTCCACGGCCTGCGCCTCGATAAAGGAAAGACAGCCCGGATCTTTCGGCAGGAACGGTTCCGAGAACATCCTGTCTTTAGCCCGTTCCGCATCCTCCTCCGACAGGCCGGTCAACTGCACCACCTCACCGGCGCTTAGATCGCCGAACCCGGTAAGCCGCCCCTTCATCCGGCGCGAGGTGAGGAACCGTCGTAGCGCGCTGTAGGTCGGCCCTAACGCCTCTAATCGGAAGTGCTCCCAGAAGACACCCGGATCCTCTTCTGCCATCGGGTGTCCTTGCGGTATTGCGATGCCACCGCCGTTCTCGACGATGAACGGCTCGGTCAGGCCGAGATCGCGGTGCAACGACACCGTCTCGGCAAAGGTCTTGGAAGAAACCATCACCACCGGGACATGGCGCTTGACGAGTTCACGCATGAGCGGCCGGACCTCTTCGTACCGGTAATCGTCGTGCCCGATCAAGGTCCCGTCGATATCGGTGAAGATGATCATGCCGTCACTCCGTTCAGGTGGCGGGAGGGTCGTCCTGCTTGACCGAGGCCAACTGGTCGAGTTGTTGTTTGACGAAGTTGTTCTGATCCAAGAACCATTTGTGGAAATCGCCGGTGAAATCGATGGTCATGTTAAGCGCCTTGGCACGCTCGCGATTGTTCCGGTAAAGATCGAACAGGTCATCGCTCAAATAGAACGTGACCTTTTGAGAAGCTTTTTTCCGCTTGGGAACCAGACTGGCCATAGGACCTCCTCCTGCTTCGAAGATCGACCTAACGCATCATATCGAAAAGACGACGCTTGTCAACAGAATATGCATTGCAATATATGTTATATCTATAAGTTGTAGATATTTATATCTATAACTATTGACCTCGAACGTCGATGAAGTATAATTATAGATGTAGACTGTATCGTGGTCTTTGAAAAACTTCAATTGGAGGTAGCAGTTATGAGAATTTTTATAGGATCCGGAATCCTCCTCCCTTTCCTCATTCCTCTTCTTTTCTTTCTTTCCTGCGCCACTTATAAGGTAGCGGCAAAAACAGAAGAGAGACCACAACCGGTAGTGAAAAAGATCGTCGAAAAGACCATACCTCCACCACCGGCTGAAGAAAAAACTATCGGATTTGATTACAACACTCTTTATTTCGATTTCGACCGCGCCGACATCCTATTGCATGATCGTGCATACCTGGATCGACTTGCCGAGTTCCTCATAGCCAATGAGACCGTCTCGTTGATCGTTGCAGGACATGCCGATGAACGGGGAAGTCTCGATTACAATCTCTCTCTGGGGGAACAACGGGCCTTCAGCGTTCGCGACGCTCTCCAAAGGCGCGGCATTGCTCCCGAACGGATACGCATCATCTCTTACGGTGAAGAACGGCCGGCCGCATACGGTCGGGATGAAAGTGCCTACGCAAAAAATCGGCGGGCCGAATTCGACGAGATCCGATAAGGGGAGGCACTGGTATGAAAAATCTATGGATGGTGGCTTTTCTTTCGTTGACGTTGGCGGCTCCGCCGCTTTTTTCGAGTACCACGGTCCTCAACCTTCCTCCCGCATGGGAATCATCTTCCCACAAACGTTTCGTCCGCGAGATGGATGAAAGTTGCGAAGGCCTTCTGCCCGCCATCGAAAAAGCCGACGCTTACTGCGCCACCACGACTCTTTCGGCTGAATTGCGCGACGAATTGTCACGGTGCAAGGGATCTTACCGCTGCTTAAAAAAGAAAATGCGACTGCTCGACGATTACGACATTCTCGTCTTTTCGTTCCTATCAACGAAGAAAAAGGCGCCGAACCTCAAAGTGACGCTCTATAATTCGCGCGGCGATCTACTGTACGACGAGGCATTGCGAGGCGAGCGGGACGATGGCCCCGAGGAGACAGCCGCGGTCTATCTAACGGCTCTGCGCAACGCGAAAGAGATATTCTCCAAGCCGGCCAACAAGCAGGAGAAAAATGAGGCATTGCGGCGCGGCTTCGCCCTCTACAAGAAAGGGGATA
>CAYNMQ010000128.1:0-6174 GCA_964398245.1 uncultured Spirochaetales bacterium
GAACGCGTTCAATGCGTCGTCCGCAACGATATACACCTCGGGCATGCGACCCAGTCCGGCGGCGATCTGCATCTCCTCGACGATGTTGTAGAGCTGAGGATGCTGATCCTTCGTGACGAGGGTCGCGCGGCTGACCGACATCACGATGTCGTCGCCGGCCCAGTAGGCGACCGCGCCGAGAATGAGCGCGATGATCGCGGCGACCCCGATCCCCAGCCATATCCCCGGCCCCCGGACGGGGCGCTCGGCGGGTAGCATCACCTCGCCGATGAGCGCGCCGAGGACGACGAACACGCAGAAGAGCGCGACGAAGAGCCACAGCGCGCGCCGCTTATTGCTTTCGATGAGCTCCCACACCGCCGGGACCCCCGAGGAGGGTGTTCGCTAGAACTTCACCTGAGGCGCCTTCCGCTCGGCCTTGTCCTCGAGTTCGAAGAAATCTGCCTTCGCGAAGTTGAACATGCCGGCGATGATGTTCGAGGGGAACATCTCGATCTTGTTGTTGAGCGCCATCACATCGTCGTTGTAGGCCTGCCGGGCGTAGGCGATGCGGTTCTCGGTCGAGGTAAGCTCCTCCTGCAGGCGCAGGAAGTTCTCGTTCGCCTTGAGTTCCGGGTAGTTCTCGACGGTGAGCAGGAACTTCGTGAGTGCCTCGGAAAGCCCCGTCTCGGCCTGCGCGATCTCCTTCACCGAGCCCGAACCGGCGCCCATCGCCTTGGCGCGCGCCTCGGTGACGCGGGTGAAGGTCTCCCGCTCGTGCTGCATATAGCCCTTCGCCGTTTCGACGAGATTCGGGATGAGGTCGTGCCGCCGCTTGAGTTGCACCTCGGTCTGCGACCACGCGTTCTTCACGCGGTTGCGGAGGGCGACGAGCCGGTTGTAGATGGCGACGACCGCAAGGAACAGAACAATGGCGATGACCAGCACCACGACGATGAAAATGCCGAAGATCATCTTATCCTCCTTTTGAGGTTGGTATCCGTGCCGAGAACATGTCCTTCACCAGCGCGACGATCCGTGCGTCGGCGCCGCAGGCCTCGCAGGAAAGAAGGCGCGACAGCTCGCCGTCGTCGAACCAGACGCCGTGTCCGGCCGGACAGCGGTCGAGCACGAGATCGGGAGACAGGTCGCCGAACGCGCTCTTCAGCATCCTTTTGCCGCAGACGGGGCAGGGGCGCCGCTTCTCGCCGCGCGGAGCCGCGACATCGCGCAGGAGGCGGTCGAGACGGCCGTCGTCCCCGGAGCGTCCGGCGAGCAGTTCCGTTTCGCCGGCGTCGAGCCATACGCCGCCGCACGCGACGCAGTGATCCACCTCGATACCTTCGAGCTCGAGGACGACCATGTCCTTCGCGACGCAGACCGGACAGCGCAGCATATGCCGCTCCCTTATGGTGTCAGAGCGAAATGTTCCGTATGACCAGCTTCACGATGGTCTTGAAGGTGTCGAACACCTTTTCACCGGTGATCGCCGAAGCGATGAGCTCTGGATACTTGCCGTGAGGATTGAACAGCTTGCGCATCTCTTCGACCGGCATGGCGTTGGGGAGATCGACCTTGTTGTATTGGATCACCAGCGGGACCTTCTCGAAAAGGATGGAGTTCATGAGGAGGTTCTTCTTGAGGTTGGCGAAACTCTCGATGTTGGCGTCCATCCGCTCTTCCTGAGCGTCGATCACGAACACGAGACCGTCAACATTCTTGAGAATGAGTTTGCGCGAATGATCGTAGAAGACCTGCCCCGGCACCGAGTAGAGATGGACACGGATGTTCATGTCGCCGACCTTTCCGATGTCGACCGGCATGAAGTCGAAGAAGAGCGTCCGCTCGGTCTCGGTCTTGAGCGAGATGAGCTGGCCCCGTTTGGTCGGGTCGACCTTTTGGTATATGTATTCGATGTTGGTCGTCTTCCCCGACAGACCGGCGCCGTAATAGACGATCTTGATGTTGACCTCTTTGGCGATCTTGTTGATGAATGCCATCGCCTATTTCTCTCCCTTGAAGAGGTCGTCGAACTGCGCGTCCAGCGCTATCTGTATCTGTTCGATGTCGAGATCGCTTATCTTCACTTCGCTCGCGGCGACGAACTGGGAGACCGGTTCCCGAAGTCCGGCGGCGGTCTTCTCGAGGCGTATCTGCAGGTAGCCGGGACGACAGCCTTTCGGCGCGACCGCGAGGAGGAAGTAGTGTTCTTCGATATGGTGAAAGAGCAACAGTCCGTCGCTTGTCTCCGTAAGAAGGAACGAGATCGTTTTCTGCGCGAACAGGTCGGAGAGCATGTCCAGCGCGGTAAGTATCCCGCTGGTGAGCGACCCGAGCGATTCGAGGTTTACCGCGTCGCCGGTGACGGTCGAAGCGAGAATGAAACCGTTGGTGCTCTCGAACACGACCAGTTCGCTCACGCCGAGCGATCTCTTCTCCTCGGCGAGATGTGCGGTTATCTGTTGCACGATGTCCATGGTGTACGCCGCTCCTTTTTGGCAAGGTATCATACCGTTCGTCGCGCCGTTTTTCAATTTTTTGCCAAACCACCCAAAAATTGACTCTTTTTATACGCCGCGGTATAGTCCATTGGACGGTTAGAGCATCTATTCTCGGGAGGAAAGACATGGCCATCAAATCCATCAAGGACATCGCGATCCGCGAGAAAAGGGTCTTCATCCGCACCGATTTCAATGTGCCGATGGACAAGCAGGGGAACATCACCGACACCACCCGCATCGAGGCGGCGATACCGACGATCCGCCACGCCCTCGAGCACAACGCGAAGGTCATCGTCGCGTCGCACTTCGGTCGGCCCGACGGCGAGCGCAAGCACGAATACACGATGGAACCGGTCGCGGCGAAGCTCGCCGAGCTCATGGAGGTCGAGGTGGTCTTCTTCGAGGACTGCATCGGCATGGGTGCCCAGCAGATGGTCCGCGAACTCAAGCCGGGACAGGTGCTCGTGCTCGAGAATCTCCGCTTCTATCCCGGCGAGGGCGACAACGACACCGCCTTCGCGAAGGATCTCGCGAAACTCTGCGATGTCTACATCAACGACGCCTTCGGCGTGTCGCACCGCAAGAACGCCTCGGTCCACGCCCTGCCGCTTCTCATGGAGACCAAGGGGATGGGCTTCCTGATGGAAAAGGAGATAACGGAACTGGGCAAACTGCTCAACTTCAAGCACGGCGACGGCTTCACCGCGATACTCGGCGGCGCGAAGGTCAGCGACAAGATCGGCATCATCCGGTCGCTCCTCGAGACGGCCGACACGCTCCTCATCGGCGGTGCGATGGCCTACACCTTCCTTGCGGCCAAGGGGGTGAAGCTCGGCAGGTCGCTCGTCGAACAGGACAAGATACAGGTGGCCGCCGAGGTCCTCAAGGGGGCCGAGGCGCGCAGGGTGAAACTGCTTCTGCCGGTCGACCATGTCGCGGCGTCCGCCATGGAGGCGACCGAGACCAAGGTCTTCGGCAACGACGATTTCCCGGCCGAACTCATCGGCTTCGACATCGGGCCGAAGACGGTGAAACTCTATACCGACGAGGTGAAGAAGGCGAAGACGATATTCTGGAACGGCCCGATGGGAGTCTTTGAGAAGGAGCCGTTCGCACAGGGGAGCATCGCCCTCGCGAAGGCGGTCGGCGAGGCGAAGGCGCACACCGTCACCGGCGGCGGCGACTCGATCGCGATGATGAACAAGGCGGGCGTCGCGGCGAAGATCGGCCACATCTCGACCGGCGGCGGCGCGAGCCTCGAGTTCATCCGCGACAAGACGCTCCCGGGCGTCGAAGCGCTCAAAGAATAAAAGAACAAGCGGGAAGAAAAAGAAATCGAGGACATCAACGATATGAAGCGCACGAAGTACATTTTTATTACGGGCGGCGTGGTCAGTTCGCTCGGGAAGGGGATCGCCTCGACCACCATCGGGGCGCTCCTCGAGGCGCGCGGCATCAAGGTCAACCTGCTCAAGTTCGACCCCTACATCAATGTCGACCCCGGCACGATGAGTCCGTTCCAGCACGGCGAGGTGTTCGTGACCGACGACGGCGCCGAGACCGACCTCGATCTCGGCCACTACGAGCGCTTCTGCAACATCACCGTCGGCCGCAACAACAACTACACGACGGGGCAGATCTACGCCGCCGTCATTCAGAAAGAGCGCCGCGGCGAATACCTCGGCAAGACGGTGCAGGTCATCCCGCACATCACCAACGAGATAAAGAGCAAGATATCGCTCCTTTCAGAGACGGCCGACATCATTCAGGTCGAGATCGGCGGCACCGTCGGCGACATAGAGGGTCTGCCGTTCCTCGAGGCGATACGCCAGTTCGCCTACGATGTGGGAAAGGAGAATGTCCTCTATGTCCACCTCACGCTCGTTCCCTACATCAAGGCGGCGGGCGAATTCAAAACCAAGCCGACCCAGCACAGCGTCAAGGAACTGCGCGCCATCGGCATCCAGCCCGACATTCTCTTGTGCCGGTGCGAGACCGAACTTTCCGACGAGATACGCGAGAAGATCGCGCTCTTCACCAATGTGAAAAAGGAGGCGGTTTTCTCGGCCACCGATGTCAGGAACATCTACGAACTGCCGCTCCTCTACGCGCGGCAGGGCGTTGACGAGATCATCGCGAAGTACCTCAACATCTGGTCGCGGTCGGCCGGGCTCAAGAAGTGGGAGACCATCTGTGAGCGGATCAACGATCCGAAGGGAACGGTGCGCATCGCGGTCGTCGGCAAGTATGTCAACCTCAAGGAGTCCTACAAGTCGCTCAACGAGGCGCTCCATCACGGCGGCATCGAGAACAGTTATCGCGTGGAACTCGTCTATGTGGATTCCGAGAAACTCGAGCGCGGCGAGACGCCGGTCGAGGAGCTGGGCTCCTGCGACGGCATCCTCGTCCCCGGCGGATTCGGACAGCGTGGCATCGAGGGGAAGATCATGGCGGCCCGCTATGCCCGCGAAAACGGCATTCCCTATTTCGGCATCTGTCTCGGCATGCAGATCGCCACGATCGAGTTTGCGCGCCATGTCTGCGGCATGGAGGGGGCCCACTCGACCGAGTTCGACAAGGGGACGAAATATCCCGTGATAGACCTCATGGAGGGGCAGAAGGGATTGCGCGCGCTCGGCGGAACGATGCGGCTCGGTGCCTACACCTGCGCCGTCGAAGAGGGATCGCTCGCGTATACCGCCTACAAAAGTCGTACCATCAGCGAGCGGCACCGCCATCGGCTCGAATTTAATCCCCGGTTCGAGAAGGAATTGACCGCGAAAGGGCTCCGGATAACGGGACGCGACAAAGAGACGGGGCTCGTCGAGATGATTGAACTGCCGGGGCACCCGTGGTTCCTCGGGTGCCAGTTCCATCCCGAGTTCAAGTCGAAGCCGTTCGCGCCGCATCCATTGTTCGCGGCCTTCATCGCCGCTGCGATAGAGAACAGGAAACGCCATGGCCGAGAAGGATAAGATTCCGATCGAGCCGGTGACCGTGACGACGCCGCGCATCGCCACCCAACTGCGTCTTCAGGCGCTCGCACCAAAACGGCGACGGCGCTTTACCGCTGCCGACGAGGTCCGCGCCTTCGTTTTCCTTCTCATGGTACTTCTCATGATCGTGATCTCGGCCGTATCGCGCACCGATGAGCCGATCGCGGCGCTTTTCAAACTGTTCGGACCGTTTCTTCCTTAGAGATCCTTGAGCGTCCGCACAAGGAGCGGGCGTTCTGCCGGAGCAAGAGAAAAAAAGGCGTTCCCGGCGACGAGGATGTCGGCGCCGAGCGAGACGACCTCGCGGGCGGTCTCGGCGTTTATCCCGCCGTCCACCGAGATGTCGAACGAAAGTCCCTGCTTTTTGCGGAACGCGGCGATATCGGCGATCTTCTTTGCCGCTGCCGGGATGTACTTTTGCGCGCCGAAGCCGGGGTTGACCGTCATCACGAGCACGAGGTCCATGAGGTCGGCGACCGAAGGCATCCAGTCGAGACTGGTGTGCGGGTTGAGCGAAACGCCCGCCTTTGCCCCGAGCGCCTTTATCTGCTGGAGCGTCCGATGGAGGTGCCGTTCGGGCTCGACATGGACCGTTATCCAGTCGCTCCCGGCGTCCCGGAACGCCTGCAGGTACTGCCCGGGATCCTCGATCATGAGGTGCACGTCGAGCGGAAGTTTCGTAAGACTCCGTATCTGTT
>CAYNMQ010000129.1:0-6164 GCA_964398245.1 uncultured Spirochaetales bacterium
CATCGGAGATCACGGAGCGTCCCGTGCAGATGTATCACCTCGGGACACCCCGCCCGCTCGAGAAGGTCGTCCACATTCTGGGTGACCACTGCAATATCGTCCGGGAAACGGCGCTTGAGATCGGCGATCGCCTCGTGCGCTCCGTTCGGTTCCTTGTCGGCGAGATCGGCGCGCCGCCGGTCGTAGAAGTCGAGCACCTTGCGCCGGTCGCGGCGGAAACCTTCCGCCGAACAGACCTCCATGATGTCGAACTCTTCCCACAGACCGCCCGAATCGCGGAATGTCCGTATCCCCGATTCGGCCGAAAGACCGGCCCCGCTGAGGAGCAGAACTCGTCGTGACATGCGCCTCGCCCCCTTCCTTGTCGTTTTTTTCATTTTCCCTGCTCATTTCCCGTTTGTCAACAGAAGATAACGGAATAATAACCTTACTATAGTAAGGTTCCTGTTCAACATGGAAATATCTCTTGCAATCATGAAAATCACGACTATAAATTTTGCCCGATTTTTTGTTATGTGAAGGATGGGGGAACTCATGACGAAACTTCGCATCGCGATCGATGGACCGGCAGGCGCCGGCAAAAGTTCGGTCAGCAAGATCCTCGCCGAACGGCTCGGCCTTTCCTACATAGACACCGGTGCGCTCTACCGCTGTGTCGCCTTCGAGATGCTCATGAACGATGTCAGCCTCGATGACCACCGCGGCATCCGCCGCATCCTCGGAGACCTCAAGATAACCTTCAAGATGGAAAAAGGACGCAACCTCGTCTTCCTCAACGGCCGCGAGGTGACCACCCAGATCCGCACCGAACAGGTCGGGATGCTCGCGAGCACCGTCTCGGCGCTCCCCTTCGTCCGCGAGGCGCTCTTCGACATGCAGCGGCGCTACGCCGAAAAAGGCGGCGTCGTGATGGAGGGACGCGACATCGGCACCGTCATCATGCCGGAGGCCGATATCAAGGTGTTCCTCACCGCGCGCCCCGAAAGCCGCGCCGACCGGCGACTCAAGGATGTCCGCGCCGCCGGCCGCGAGGAGAAATCCTACGAGGAACTGCTCGACGAGATACACCGCCGCGACGCTCAGGACAGCGAGCGGGAGACCTGCCCGCTCCGCCCTGCCGAAGATGCCGTCATCCTCGACAACTCCGACATAACCCTCGAACAGACGGCAGAGCGCATCATCGCGCTTCTCAAGGAACGGGGGAAACTCTGATGCCGCGCGTCGTCACCGCGAGCCGCGCCGGCGTCTGCTTCGGCGTCAAACGGGCCATCGCGCTTCTCGAAGAGGCGATCTCCCTCGGCGCTCGCGAAGGGCGCCCGGTGTTCATGCTGGGGCCGCTCATCCACAATCCCCGATTCATCGCCCAGTGTGCCGAACGGGGCGTCGTCGTCACCGACCTCGACGGCATCAGAGATCACAGCGTGGTCCTGATCCGCTCGCACGGCATCACCCGCGCCGAAGAAGAGCGCCTCGCCCGTTTCAGCGACCTCCGCATCGTGGACACCACCTGCCCCTTCGTGCAACGGATCCACACCCTCGTTGCCGAGCGTTCTCGCGACGGATGGGCAGTCGTCGTGCTCGGCGACGCGGCGCATGCCGAGGTCGAAGGTTTCGTCTCGCGCATCGCCGGTCCGTACTTCGTTCAGCCGCCCGATTTTTCCGAAAACACGGTCTCGCGACTGACGACATTCGTCCGTGAACACAGGAAACTGTTCGCGGTCGCGCAGACGACGAGTCAACCGGGGCATTTCTCGACGCTCATCGGGATCCTTTCGCGGCTCTGTGAAGGGGGAAAATGCCTGCTCGAACACCAAAACACCGTATGCGACGCCACCTTTCGCCGCCAGAACGCGGCGCGGGAACTCGCGCGCACCGTTGACGCCATGATCGTCATCGGGGGAAGGAACAGTTCGAACACGGCGAAACTGTTCGCCATCGTATCGGAAGCGAATCCCCGTTCCTTCTGGATCGAATCTCCTTACGACCTCTCCGAAGCCGATCGCGATGCTCTGAAACGATACGAGACCATCGGCATCACGGCGGGCGCTTCGACCCCGGACGACCAGATAGCCGAACTCACCGCGTTCGTGGAGAGATTATGATACTGCTCAAGACCGACAACCCGCTCCATCCCGACCTCTTCTTGCGCATCGAGCCGCCGATCGGCGTCCCGCTCTGGATGGAAGGGATGATCGATTCCGGCGACGCCCGCGCCATCGCCATCGTCGGCACCCGCAAACCGTCGCGTTACGGCATCGGTCTCGCCCGCGACATCGCGACCCGCGCCGCGAAGGCGGGCTGGACCGTGGTCAGCGGGTTCGCCCGCGGCATAGACACCGAGGCGCACCGCGCCGCGCTCGCCGCCGGCGGCCGCACCATCGCCGTCCTCGGAACCGGTCTTGACGCCATCTATCCTGAAGAGAACATCGCCCTTGTTGATGAGGTGTCGCAACAGGGAGCGCTCCTTTCGCAGTTCCCTCCGGGGACCGGGCCGCTCCGGCACAACTTCCCGATACGGAACCGCACCATCGCACTCCTCGCGCGCCACACCGTCGTCGTCGAAGCGGGCGAACAGAGCGGCAGTCTCATCACCGCGCGCCATGCGATCGAGGCGGGGCGTAAGGTGTTCGTCGCGCCGGGACCGGTGGGCGCGGAGAGTTTTCGCGGCAACCACCTGTTCCTTCAGCAGACGGCGGGGAATCGTCTCGTGACGCTCCTCACCGACCTCGACCTCCTGTTCGCCGGTGAAACACCGGCAAGCGCCCCGACCCCCGCGCCGCTTCCCGAAGACCTTTCACCCGAAGAACGACGCATCGTAACGGCGCTCGCGGCGGCGCCGCGCACCTTCGACGAGATCGTTGAAGAAACCGACATACCGGCGTTCCTCCTTCCGGCGACGCTCCTGCCGCTTCTCATGCGGGGACTCGTCGTTGAGGAGCCGGGTAACCAATACCGTATGAACCACTAACGAGGTATCCGTATGAAACTGCTCATCGTCGAGAGTCCCGCCAAAGCGAAGACGCTCACCAAGTACCTGAAGGGCTTCAAAGTGCTCGCCTCGATGGGGCACATCCGCGATCTTCCCGAGAACGATTTCGGCGTGGACATCGAACACGATTTCACCCCGACCTATGTGACCATCAAGGGGAAGGAAAAGATCATCAAAGCGATCCAGAAGGAGGCGAACGCCGCCGAAGAGATCTATCTCGGCTCCGATCCCGACCGCGAGGGGGAGGCGATCGCCTACCACGCGGCGCACTTCATCGAAGGAAAGCCGATCCACCGCGTCCTCTTCAACGAGATAACCAAAAGCGGCGTGCTCAAAGCGATCGAAGAACGGACGACCATCAACGAGAATCTCGTGAACGCCCAGCAGGCGCGCCGGATCCTCGACCGCATCGTCGGCTACCGTCTCTCGCCGTTCCTGTGGCGCTCGGTCAAGAAGGGCCTCTCGGCAGGACGCGTCCAGTCGGTCGCGCTCAAGTTCATCGTGGACCGCGAACGGGAGATCGCGGCGTTCGTGCCGAAGGAATACTGGACGGTCAAGGCATCGTTCGCCAAACAGGACGGCGTCCGGCTCGAGACGACGCTCGACCGGGTGGACGGCGGGAAGCCGGAGATCGGATCGAGCGCCGAGGCGGACGCTCTCGAGGCTCGCCTTCGGGACGCCACCGGTTGGCGCATCGTTTCGGTCGAACAGAAGCGCAAGAAGGAGAATCCGCTCCCGCCCTTCAACACCTCGACCCTTCAGCAGGAGGCATCCCGCGTCTATCACCTGAGCGCCGATCGCACGATGCGCATCGCGCAAGCGCTCTACGAGGGCAAGGAACTCGGCGAAGAAGGGCCGGTCGGCCTCATCACCTACATGCGCACCGACTCGTTCCGCATCGCCCCCGAGGCGAACGCCGCGCTCCGCGGTTTCATCGCGAAGCAGTACGGGGAGAGCTATCTCGCCGGCTACACGCGGACCTACGAGAACAAGAAAGGAAAGGTGCAGGACGCCCACGAGGCGATCCGGCCGACCGATGTCGCGCTCACTCCGGACCGCGTCAAGCCCTACCTTTCGAAGGAGGAACTCAATCTCTACACCCTCATCTGGAAACGGTTCGTGGCGACCCAGATGAAAGAGGCCGAATTCGACCAGACCGTCATCACCATCGCTGATGCTCAGGGCGTATTCGCCTTCAAGAAAAGCGGCCAGGTCATGGTCTTCGACGGCTACCGCAAGGCGTGGGACCGTGCCTCGAACGGCCGCGACGAACCGCTCCCGGCCTGCGTCGAACAGGAACCGCTTACGCTCGAGAACATCGCCAAGGAACAGAACTTCACCAAACCGCCGTCTCGCTACACCGAAGGATCGCTCGTCAAAGAACTGGAAGAAAAGGGCATCGGGCGTCCTTCGACCTATGCTTCGATCATCAATCACATCATCGAACGCAAGTATGTCGAACGGATGAAGGAACCGAAGGGAACGCTCGGCGCGACCGAACTCGGCATGCTCGTGAACGACACGCTCCAACAGTTCTTCCCCGAGATCATCAATGTCCAGTTCACCGCCGACATGGAGGAGCGGCTCGACGCGGTCGAGGCGGGCGTGGCGCAGTGGCTCGCCGTGCTCAAGGACTTCTACGCCGCGTTCGAAAAGACGCATGCCGCCGGCATTCAGAACCTCAAGGAGGGCGGCAAGAAGAGGGTGTATGCCGAGGAACCGTGCCCGGTGTGCGGCGCACGGCTCGTGATGCGCTTCTCCAAAAAAGGGAACCGTCCGTTCCTCTCGTGCGAGAAGTATCCTGATTGCACCTTCTCGGGCGACCTCGTCAAAGACGGCGAGACGGTGCATCTCTCTTCCGAAAAACGCGAAGCGCCTCAACCGCTCGACGAAAAGTGCCCCACCTGCGGCGCGCCGCTCGTCATGCGGACCGGTCGCTTCGGACCGTTCAAGGCCTGCTCGAACTACCCCAAGTGCAAGACCATCGTCCGCGAGAACGAATCCTTCGGTCCCTGCCCGGTGAAAGGGTGCGGCGGCACGATCGAGAAGCGGCGATCGAAGAAGGGCAAGGTCTTCTACGGGTGCACCAACTATCCGAAGTGCGAATTCGTCTCATGGTATCCGCCGCTGTCGGGACGCGTCTGTCCCAAGTGTGGCGCCGCGTACCTCGTGGAAAAGAAATCGGGGATCGCCTGCGGCGTCTGCGGCGAAAAGGTGAAAGAGTAGAACGGTGCCTCGCGTCACCATCCTCGGCGCTGGCCTCGCCGGCTCGGAAGCGGCGCTCCAACTCGCCGCACGCGGCATAGCCGTCACCCTCGTCGAAGCGAAACCGACGAAGATAGAGCCAGAGGTCTACCGTCTCGACGGCCCCGCGGAACTCGTCTGCAGCAACTCATTGAAATCGGAGTCTCCCGCGACCCCCAGTTGCCAACTGAAAGAGGAGTGCCGTATCGCCGGTTCCATTCTCCTTTCTCTCGCCGCCGAAGTCCGTATCCCCGCCGGAGAGAGCCTTGCGGTCGACCGCGAACGCTTCTCGGCCGCTGTCGCCACGCGGATCGCCGCCGAACCGCGCATCACCGTGGTCACCGGCGCGGTCATGACCTCGATCGAGGAACTGCGCAATCGCTTTCCTGCCGACCTCTTCGTCGTCGCGACCGGACCGCTCACCCCCGCGCCGCTCCTTGCCGAACTCGCCCCGGGGCACCACTATTTCTACGACGCCATCGCGCCGATCGTGAGCGCCGATAGCCTTGACATGTGCAAACTCTTCTGGGCCGACCGCTACGAAAAGGGACAACCCGACTTCCTCAACTGCCCGCTCACGAAGGCCGATTACGACCGTTTTGTCGATGCGTTGCTTGCCTCCGAAAAACTCCCCTATGCCCCTCACGAACTGCCCCAATTCTTCGACCGGTGCATGCCGATCGAGACACTCGCCGAGCGCGGCCGTGACACGCTCTCGTTCGGCCCGTTCCGTCCTGTCGGGTTCGAACGGGAAGGGAAACGACCCTATGCGGTGGTGCAACTACGCGCCGAGAACGCCGCAAAAAGCGCGTTCAATCTCGTCGGCTGTCAGACGCGGATGCGTCACCACGCCCAGCGCGAGGTCTTCCGGCTTCTGCCGGGGCTCGAGAACGCCGAGTTCGTCCGCTACGGCGTGATGCACAAGAACACC
>CAYNMQ010000130.1:0-4378 GCA_964398245.1 uncultured Spirochaetales bacterium
GATATCTCGGCTACATCTTTATTCTGAGCGAAGAGATAGCCGACCGAGGTGTGCCACCGGCTTCCGGAGGTGCGAGCGATCTCCCAGTCGCCGGTAAAAAAGGCGCCATAGTTCTCGTAGGCGGAGAAAGGCTGTTCCTTTCGTTCTCCGTTGGTGCGCGTGTCGGTGAAGGAAACCGAGCCCATGGCGATCGCCCCGAAGTCGCCGTAACCGCCCGCAAGTCGGGCATGGGCGTCGCGTCCCGTGTCGGCGCTCGAGAAGCGGGTGTTGAATCGACCGGTCTGCGTGAATTCGTTGGTCCCGCGCACCGCATCGGTCGTGAAGGGTGAAACCACGATGGCCCCGCCTGCCGCTCCAGCCGCGGTCACAACCGTTGCAGGGGTGGTGGTTACCGAGGTTTCGGCGCCGAATCGGCGATCGAGGAGCGAGAGCCATGCACCGGTGCCGCCGGTGAAGATGGGAGCGGGTAGCGGGATGCCGGCGAAGACGACCGGTATTGCTTCAGAGGACATGCCGCGGATCATCGGGTAGGCGAGGCCGGCTCCCGGTTCACGGAAGGAAAGCCCGGGTGCAGCAAAGAGCGCATCGGCGAGGTTGCGCGGCGCCGCGTCACGGACGGTATCGGCCGGAACGGTGTATGCCGTAAGAGTGCGCCGGATGGCCGGGATGGAATCCGTAGCGGGCTTGTCAGGAGCGGGAGAGTCCTGCGCAACGGGTTGCTCCGGAGCCGTGGTCGGCTTGGGTTCCAATGCCGCCGGTTTCGCGTCCGGTTCTATTGGCGGCGCCGGTTCCTCCTGCGTTTCGGTCACCGGTTGTGCCTCGCTGGCGGGAGCCACCGGTTCTTCTTGGGGGGCAGCCGCCGGTTCATCGGCCGGCGCCGGCGATTCCTGCGCGGAGAGCGAAAGAACGATGCATACAAGTGGTATGAACAGTGCGAAGAAGCGTCTCATGGCGGTTCCCTCCTCTTAAAGTGTCACCACTCAAAGATAGTATGGAGGAGGGGAGAAAGTAAAGGAAAAGCGAAGAGTATGTGTTCCTGCGAGAAAGTGAGAGACGCAAAACAACCGTTGACATCGCTGTCGGGTTTTGTTATACTAAATTTAGGATTCATGCGGTAATGGGATGCAAAGACTTTTGCTGGCGGGTATGGCAATTATCGTTATGGTTGCCGCCTGCGGAAAGCTGTCTGTTCACTCTGGCACCAATGTTGATGCGGAAATACCCGCCGATGTCGAGAGTATCGTGTTGCCGGATGAAGATTTCCTAGTTGATGCGGAAATACCCGCCGATGTCGAGAGTATCGTGTTGCCGGATGAAGACTTCCTGACGGAGAATGGTGGCTGCGGTCAGGTAACGGAGCCGGAGCCGATCGAGACCGACCATGTGACGCGGATTACCCGACAATGGGGAGGGACCTCGGTCAGCGGTGCTGAGGAGGGGAAATCGGTTGCGTTCGACTCATTCGGCAATATTTATATCGCTGGTGGAACCAATTCCTCGTTCGATTGCCATCAGAACAAGGGCGGAACCGACATCATTCTCATGAAAATGGCGATGGACGGTACGCTTCTGTGGTCCCGACAGTGGGGCACCAGCGAAGCGGACTGGGCACTGGCGGTCGCGGTCGATACCGATGACAATATTTTCGTCGCTGGCATTACTGACGGATCGTTGGATGGAAATCAGAATACAAACGGAGGCAGGTACATTTTCGTCACGAAATGGACCGGCGAAGGGAATAAGGTGTGGACGAAACAGTGGCTTCACGGTTTCGTGTACGCGATCACGCTCGATGATGAAGGAAATTTGATCATGACGGGGTATTCCGGCGGTGATCTGTTGCTTACAAAATGGGATAATAATGGCAACGAGATATGGACCGTGCTTTGGGGAGAGAATGCGGACGGGAGTGGTCGTGCGGTCGCGATCGCTCCGAACGGGGATATTCTGGTCGCAGGGGAAACCCGCGGCGATCTCGACGGCAACACCAACGCGGGCGGTCGATGCACTTGTTACGAATTTCCTCCCGGTTCCGGTTGGGTGGCCTGTGCATCGTGCTCCGATATCTTTCTTTCACGCTTCACCTCTGATGGGGTTCGAGTCAGTACGCGACAGTGGGGTCTGTACAATTCGAACGATACCGCGTACCGCGTTTTCGTCGCCGACGACGGCAGCATATTTATCGCCGGAACGACGGAAGGAGCCTTCGATGGTATGATGAATGCGGGGGGAAATTGCGGTTACAACTATTGTTCAGATGTTTTCCTGTCACGCCTTGATGCGACGGGCACGGTGGTATGGACCCGTGAATGGGGCGTGCCCGGCGATGATCATTTCGGGGGATTCGTGTTGGACGATACCGGCATCATCGTGGCGGCCGGTGCCACCCTTCTTAAATACGATTTCGACGGTGGCGAGGTATGGACCCACGATATAGGGACGCCCTTCCCAAACGATCTGGCTCGATCGGGAGATGGAGCGATAGCCGTGACCGGCTATCAAACAACCGGCATCGATAACTACGATGTGTTCGTCGGTGTTTCCGACAGCACGGGGAACGCGGAATGGAGCGTTCTTCTCAGCGGGAACAGATCTGGGGAGCAGGGACGGGCGCTTGCCGTTGCCGCCGACGGTGCCATTTTTATGGCGGGCATCACCGATGGAGTGCTTACCGGCAACCAATCGGCGGGAGGTACCGATGCCTTCCTTGCCAAGTCGAATAGCGATGGTCTTCTTCATTGGATCAAACAGTCGGGCACACCAGAGCGGGACTGGGTCTCTTCGGTGGTTATCGGCACAGATGGCAGCGTTTATATGACGGGCCATACCTACGGCTCTCTCGAGGGCGAGGTCAGTGCCGGCGCGGCTGATATTTACCTTGTGAAATACAGAAACGATGGCGAGAAAGTGTGGACCCGTCAGTGGGGGACCGGCAACGACGATGCGGGGTATGCGGTCGCCGTTGACGGCAGTGGAAATATCTATGTCGCCGGACTTACTGATGGGTCGTTGGGTAATAATAGGGGCCATGTCTTCCTTACCAAAATGACCTCCGCCGGTGCCGAGGTATGGACCAAGGAGTGGAGTAGTCAGTCCTCCGATCCATATACCGCTCCCTATTCCGCCGCTTATGGCGTGGTGGTTGATCAGGAGGGGAACATTTTCGTGACCGGCGAGACCGTGGGAGATATGGATGGCCAGACGAACAAGGGCTCCGGCTGTGCGATAGCCGGTCAAAGCACCCATGGGGCGTGGGTATCGATTCCTATTCTTTGTGCGGATGGGTTCCTTACCAAATTCACTCCCGATGGCGTTAAGGAGTGGACCGTGCAATGGGGTACGTGGAAGATCGATAGCGGCAGGGCTATAGCCATAGACTCGAGTGGCTTCGTATATGTTGTTGGCAGTAGTGGCGACAGCACCATAAACGGTGATTCGGAGGGGGTGCGGCAGGCGTTTCTAGCCAAATGGACGACCGATGGCGAGAATGTCTGGACCAAACTCTGGGGATCGGAAGAGTGGAGTGATGCCCGTTCGCTCGCTGTCGACTCCAACGGAGATATCTTCGTGACGGGGTACACCGTCGGCTCTCTGGACGGCGTCCTGTCGGCTTTTGGTGGGAGCGATGTATTTTTGGTGAAGATGAATAATACCGGGGCACGACTGTGGGCTGAACAGTGGGGTTCGGAGTTGGATGACTATGGTACTGCTGTTGCCGTTGGTCCCGACGGTAAGATATTCGTTGCCGGTTATACCGCCAATACCTTCGACGGCAATTCCAGCATGGGGGGCGCCGATGTATTCCTCAGTATCATAAAAGGGAAACAATAGAGATCTTGCGAATGGTTGCTGAGAGGCAAAATTATGCCCGGAAAAATGATTGACGGTGTGTGGTTAGTACGGTGGATAAGGAGCGGCGAGAGCGATCTGCGGAGGATATGCTTACTTTCGCTTCTCTGATTGCCTGCGCCAACAGTTCAGTGATCTCCAAACACACGGCACAGACGCGGAGATAGCCGAGGTCAAGCCTCCCCACCCTGTATCCTGAGGACGCCCTGAACATCGTTCCACGGGTGCTCCAAGATGTAATTGCTCTGTCGGTACCAATCCAGTGTGGTCAGTATCGCAATGACCCGGCGAGCGAGTTCCCGCATTGTTGCCGATAGCACGGTGGCCAGGCGGAAACAGGCGTGGTTGTCGAGCGTCTGTAAAAGGATTACCGGTGTCATTCTGTCTCCCGATTGGTGTCGGATACCATCCTTTTCTCCATTATGCCCTGATTCGTCCTAACAGGCGATGGACAAAATCAACGGTTCTGTCATGCCTCTACCTCACTTGAAATCGCCCCGGCAGTGATTATGTAAGGATGCCGCCCAGC
>CAYNMQ010000130.1:4437-6134 GCA_964398245.1 uncultured Spirochaetales bacterium
ACCGCGACGGCATGACGCCGGAGAGTAACGGCAACGATGCGCTCAAACGCTACGGCCGCAATCTTGTGGAGTTGGCGCGCGCCGGGAAACTCGATCCGGTCATCGGGCGCGACGCCGAGATACGGCGCGTGATTCGCGTTCTGTCGCGGCGAACCAAGAACAATCCGGTGCTCATCGGCGCGCCCGGCGTCGGCAAGACCGCCATCGTCGAGGGGCTCGCTCAGCGCATCGTGCGGCGCGATGTGCCCTCGACGCTCGAGAACAAGGAGATATTCGAACTCGACCTTGCGGCGCTCGTCTCGGGTGCCAAGTTCCGCGGTGAATTCGAGGAGCGCCTGAAGTCAGTGCTCAAGGCGATCCAGGAAAGCAATGGCCGCATCATCATGTTCATTGACGAACTCCATGTCATCGTCGGCGCCGGAAAGGCGGAAGGTTCGATGGCGGCGGGTGACATGCTCAAGCCGATGCTCGCACGCGGCGAACTCCGCTGTATCGGGGCGACGACGCTCGACGAGTACCGTAAGTACATTGAAAAGGATGCGGCGCTCGAACGACGTTTCCAGCCGGTTCTCGTCAATCCGCCGACCGAGGAGGATACCATCTCGATACTCCGCGGACTCAAACAGCGCTTCGAGGTGCACCACGGCATCACGATAAGCGACACCGCGCTCATCGCGGCGGCGACCCTCTCGAACCGCTACATCTCCGACCGGTTCCTTCCTGATAAGGCGATAGACCTCGTGGACGAGGCTTGTGCCATGCTTCGCACCGAGATAGATTCGATGCCGGCGGCTCTCGACGATATCCGGCGGCGCATCATGCAGATGGAGATCGAAGCGGCGGGGCTCCGGCGCGAGAACGATCCGGAGAGCAAGAAGCGGCTCGTCGAACTTGAGAGCAAACTCAACGAACTCAAGAAAGACTTCGAGGGCAAGAAGGCGGCGTGGGAGGAGGAGAAGCGCGAGATAGATCGGGTACGCCACATCCGGCGCGAGATAGAAGAGACGAAACTCGCCATCGAGCAGGCGGAGCAGGCCTACGACCTCAACCGCGCTGCCGAACTCAAGTACGGCAAGATGGTTACCCTCGAAAAGGAACTCAAAGAACTCCTTGCCAAGCAGAAGAAGGATGACCGCATCATCAGCGAAACGCTCACTGATCGCGAGATCGCCGAGGTGGTGAGTCGCTGGACCGGCATTCCGGTCGCCAAGATGGTCGAGAGCGAACGCGAGAAGATACTGGCCTTGCCGGGACGCATCAAAGAACGGCTCGTCGGGCAGGACGAGGCCGTTGAGACAGTAGCCCGTGCCATCCTCCGCTCGCGCGGCGGGCTCAAGGACCCGCGGCGCCCCATCGGCAGTTTCATCTTTCTTGGTCCCACCGGCGTCGGGAAGACCGAACTCGCGCGGCGGCTTGCGTTCCAACTCTTCGATTCCGAAGAGAACATGGTGCGGATAGATATGTCGGAATACATGGAAAAGCATGCCGTTTCTCGCCTTATCGGGGCGCCTCCCGGCTATGTCGGCTATGACGAAGGGGGGCAACTGACCGAAGCGGTGCGGCGTAAGCCCTATAGCATCGTGCTCCTCGACGAGATAGAGAAGGCGCACCCCGATGTCTTCAATATTCTTTTGCAGATACTTGAGGACGGGCGGCTCACCGACAATCAGGGGCGCACCGTCAGTTTCCGCAACACT
>CAYNMQ010000131.1:0-6121 GCA_964398245.1 uncultured Spirochaetales bacterium
ATCCCCAACTGCCCATACCAGTTCCAGCCCCAACACCAGAGGGTGCCATCGCTTTTGACGCCGCAGGTATGACTGTTTCCGGTGGCAACCGTTTTCCACATCCCGCCAACCTCCACCGGAACATTCCGATTCACCGTGTCACCAAGACCCAGTTGGCCGTACTCGTTCCCACCCCAGCAGTAGAGATATCCGTTACTTTTTATAGCACACGCGTGAATCCTCCATACGCTTACCCCTAACCAATCATTGTCTTGTCCTACCCGTTGAGGCTCCGGGTAATCAGCATAATCCGGAATCGTTGCGCCAATTCCTAACTGGCCAAAAAAATTTCTTCCCCAACACCAAAGAGAACGATCGTCTTTAATCGCACAGGTGCTATGCAATCCACACGATACGATGTGCCAGTTTTTCTCTCCGCTAATCTCCTGTCGAGGACATCTTTGCCTCTCAACGCTTCCTATGCCTAGTTTTCCTCCATAATTCTCACCCCAACACCAGAGGCTTCCATCAGTCGCTATCGCACAGGTATGATACCATCCTGCCGATACCGCCTTCGCAAGAAACGGCTCACTGCCACAGTCTATCGGCAACCAATCTTCGTCGGAAAGTTCCGCCTCTCCTTCGGTAATGACCATGTCCTCGTCGGATGTGAGATTGTTGTCGTGCTCCACCAATACCACATACCCATCGTCGGCAGGTATCTCCTCGCTGTCCAATGGCGAAGATCCTCCATCGGCATCGTTCACCGCATAGTCGTTCGTTATCTCGACGCAGTAGCGCTGTTCGTTACAGGTGTACCCATAGCCGCACGGACCGCACTGGGTATTCTCCACCATCCCGCACCGACCTTCGCACACCGACGCGCTTGCGTCGGCCGTTGTCGGTTTCGACGATGAGCAGGCAACGAGGAGAAGAAAAGACACCATCCCGCAGGCGAGCACCCGTCTCCGCATGGCTTCGACGGGGCAGGCCTGTTTGAGCATAGCAGGCGTGGCGAAACCCGTGCAGCGGAGGGCGGCCACGCTATCTTTTTGTCTCACCAGATGTTTTCTCCCCTCGCGTGGTTCAGTATCGCGAAGCGTCGTTCCTCCCATCGAGATACTGCAGACAGTAACGCCATTCGCCGCGGTCAGCCGTGCAGGAGTCGTTCCATGTCTCGATACGGGAACTGCCGTCGGCAAGCGCCACGATGCCCCCGATCACCGCAAAGAAACCGATGCCGCCCAACAACGATCCCGTTATGCCTTCTGCCAAATAGGAGGGATTATCTTTTCCGCTCTCGAATGCAGAGTTTAAGAAACCGACGATGCTCATCGGAATCCCGACCACCATTGAGACGGAGCCCAATCCGAGGGCGAGAACGCCCCCTATCTGTTCTTTCTCGCCGTAGAGCGCTTCGTGGTACATCCCCTTGCATGGATCATTGACTGGCGCGCTCTCCGGCTTATGCATCGTTGCACATGAAGAGAGAGCACCAATGAGAAGAAGAAGACTCGCTATTTTTACCATCACGCTATACCAGCTCACGGTTTATTCCGGGAACAGGGTCTCTTCGTTCGCCTTGATCTCGGCACAGGTCCAGTTTTCGGGAATGCGAACCATTTTGAACCAACTGTTGTCGAGGTCCGGCTCTATGGTTTTTTCACTCGTAAGCGCGCTGTTCGACGCCTCGAGCACTATCTGTTCGCTTTCCCATACGAGCGAACCCGCAACCGTATCGTCGTTCTGAATCTCACCGATCATAGTAACGATAGTGCGCTGTATGGTGTACATCGTGCCGGGACCAATGAAGACCATCGGAATATGGCCGATGCAATCGACCGTCATGCCGGGATGGCCATCTTCGTCTTGGTCGTAGACGCGCGGATCGTTCTTGTTGGTGGGAAGCGGATCGTTGTAGGGATCCACCATGTCCTTGATCCCGTTGAGCGTAAGGACATTCTCTGCGGACACCTCGTTCGGAAGCCGTCCCGCACCGATCGTGAATACCCATTCGGTCGGCTTGAGGTGTGCGATGTAGTTGTCGCCGATGATGATCTCGACGAGGTTCGAGCCGCTGTCTATGTTGATGTCACAGGTTATGGCGGTAACACTCGCCGTCCCATCACCGTTGTCGGTCACCGCGGCGAGCGCGTAGGCCGCCGTGGTCGAGACGCTGTGTTGTTCGCCGAGAACCGGGATGGGGGTCGTCACATTCGAGGTGGTGAAGTTGAGCATCGCCCACACGCCGCTCAGCGATGAGGCGGGGGTGTCGTCATCGGGCAGTTCGGTGTCGGGCTGTTCGTCATCCGTGACTATTTCGTCGGTAATCTCCTCGTCGGTGACCGTCTCATCGCTCATCGTTTCGTCGTTCTGGGTCTCATCAACCAGTGTCTCGTCGGGCTGTGCGGTATCGGTCACCGCTTCGTCGATCGCCACCTCGTCGGTGACTGCAGTGTCGGGCGCAACCGTTTGATCGTTTTCCGCTTTCTTCGAACCGTCGTCACAGGACAGGACCAGCGCGAAACTCAGCGCTAAAAGAGCCATCATGCGTAAGAAGTTCATCGTCACCTCCTTCAAACAAAGTGTCTGGTTACCGCCACCATTCTAGTTTTCTGCGCAAGAAAGACAACTTTTGCCCGGCATACCTCTTCCCTATTCTTCTTGACTTCACCCCGCCGAACCTTTACGATGGTTTCGTCGCAAGAGAATAATCGGTACGAGCACGGAGGAACAGCCCATGGCCAAGAGAAAAGAAACGAACACGACCTCATCGAACGCCCCGCTTCTGCACCATCTCGGTGCGGTTCTGTCGGGGGAACGACGATTCGAGAATGTCTTCCAGTCGGTCTCCCGCATGATCCTCGGCGATCCCTCGAAGATCGAAAAGGTCACCGTCAATGGCCGTCCCACCTATGATTTCACGGTGTTCCGTGAAGGGAAGAAGCACATCATCGGGATGTTCGACGAGATAAACTCCTTCGTCTCGTTCGTGAAGGACGCCGCCGAAGGTGGTTCGTCGGCCGAGATGGCCTTCGTCCTCATCGGCGAGCCGGGCAACGGTAAGACCTTCTTCGTGGACTTTCTTTCAGGGATCTACCGCCAGTTCCTCATGAAACCGGAGAATCGGCGTTACACCTTCCGGTTCGTCGGTCTCGATAAGATCGGTGGCTACGGCAAGATCACGAGCATCGAATCGCAGACCTTCGAGGATCCGATGATCCTGCTCATGAACCTCTTCGAAGAGAAGGAAAAGAATCAAGAGTTCCTCGCAGCGCACGGTGCCAGTGACAAGCAGATAGCCACTTTCTGGAAGAACTATCGTCCGCTCGGCGCCTGCACCTACTACATCTGGAACCAGATCCGCGAGTACTGCGACGATGATCTCGACAAGATGCTCGAGTTCGTCGAGGTGGTGCCAGTGCCGGTGAGCGAGTCGCGCGGCGTGATAACCGGCAAATACGCGGCGAAGGACAAGATAACCTCGTCGGCGGTCGACCTCCTCGGCGAGGAATCGATCACCCGGATCCTGCACCTCGCGAACCCCGACAACCCCTACCGCTTCGACCTGCGCCGCGGCGCGCTGGCGCGCGTGGCGGGCGGTGGCATCCACTTCGCCGACGAGATCTTCAAGAACAAGCGCGACCTCGTGCAGATCTACCTCGGCGTGATACAGAACCGCACGATAGACATCGAGGGCTTTAAGTGGCCGCTAGACACCCTCATCATCGCAACCTCAAACAACTCGGAGTTCGCCCGCTTCCTCGAGGAGAAGGAACAGGCCCCCATCGTGGACCGGTGCCGGCTCTGCTACATGTCGCACAACACCAACTTCAAACTGCAGAAGGAACTCACCTCGTTCGCGATCGGAAGCATCGAGAAGACCACCTTCACCGGACAGGGGCTCCACATAGATCCGAACCTCAACTATGTCCTGTCGGTCTCGGTCATCCTCTCGCGCATGCCGCGCTCCGACAAACTCACGCCGGTCGAGATGATGAAACTCGCCGCGGGCGAAGTGGCGGGCGAGAAGTCGCTCAAGACGCTCGCCGAGGTCATCGCCGAACTCAACACCGATCCCGACATCACCAAGCGCTTCGGCCAGAAAGGACTCGGCCACCGCAACCTCGGCCGCGCGATACAGGTGCTCCTCGAGCGCTCCGAGACGCAGGAGGGCAAGTGCATGTACGCGGGCGATGCCTTCAAGGCGATCGAGAGCGTCATCCTCGACTATGTGCAGGACGCCAACGACCGGACGAAGTACTTCGAGGACCTCAAGATCGCCCGCAGTCTCTACCGCGAACAGGTGATGACCGCCATCTTCAACGCCTACATGGACGAGCCGAACGCGGTCGAGCGCGATGTCATGAACTATGTCAACATGATCATCGGCATAGACGCGAAGAACCTCGGCCCCGACAAACTGTGGACCTACCGTGACCCGCAGACCGGGAAACTCGTCTCGCTCAAGATAGACGAGACTTTCATCAACAGCGTCGAAGAGCGGATGGGGCTCAAGACCAAGGAACAGAAGCAGTCCTACCGCACCACCATAGCGAAGATCTACGGTCAGAAGGTGGTCAAGGACCCGAACTACAACTTCATGGACAACAACGATCTCGTCAAGGCGGTGACCGATGTGCGGCTCAAGTCCGACATCGCGGGGGCCGGCTCGCTCGTCGGCGCGCTCGCCAACCGCACCAACGAGGAGAACCAGAAACTCTACAACCGGATGATCGCCACCATGACCGGCAAACTCGGCTACTGCCCCACCTGCGCCCAGAAGACCATCGAGTACTTCTGCACGCAGGATGACGCGAGTTAACGAGACCGCATGGAACCGCTTTTTCTGAAAACGCTCGACGAACTGCTCGAGCACGACAAACAGCGCGAGGCCGACGGCTTCCCGCGCCGCATCCGACTGGGGCGGCTCACCAAACCGCTCCCCGGCAAGAAGGCGCAGGTGGTGGTGGTCCCGACGACGACCGAGCCGAAGTTCTACCACGACGACTCGGTGACCGAGGACGGCGAAGGGAACCCGACCGGCGGCTCGGGCGAAGGACAGGAAGGCGATGTCCTCGGCGAGGCACCCGCCGAACCGCAGGAGGGTGAGGGAACCGGCGCGGGACAAGGGGAAGGGGGAGAGCACGATCTCACGAACGAGGCCTACGACCTCGGCAAGGTGCTCACCGAGAAGTTCCATCTCCCCAATCTCAAGGACAAGGGAAAGAAGCGCGCCTTCAACAAGTACACCTACGACCTCACCGACCGCAACCGCGGGTTCGGCCAACTGCTCGACAAGAAAGCGACCATCCGTCGCATCGTCGAGACGAACATTCAACTCGGCACCATCGCTCCCGGCGAGCCGGTGCACCCCGAGGAGCTCGTCGTCGGGCCGCGTGATCAGGTCTATCGCATCCTGTCGCCTGAGAAGGATTTCGAGACACAGGCGGTCGTTTTCTTCCTGCGCGACTACTCCGGCTCGATGGAAGGCCGACCGACCGAGGTGGTGAGCCTCCAGCACCTCCTCATCTATGCGTGGCTCATGTATCAGTATCAGAACAATGTGCTGACCCGCTTCATCCTTCACGACACCGAGGCGAAGGAGGTTCCCGACTTCTACACCTACTACAAGTCGAGCGTCTCGGGCGGCACCCGCTGTGCCCCCGCGTTCGAACTCGTCAACAAGATCATCGAGACCGAGCGGCTCGCCACCGACTACAACATCTATGTCTTCTACGGCACCGACGGCGACGACTGGGACAGCGCCGGCAAGGAACTGGCGGAGGCGATAGAAAAGACGCTCTCCTTCGCGAACCGCCTCGGCATCACCATCGCCAAGAGCGGAGCCGACACCGAAACGACCGTCGAACGCACCATCGAGCGCACCGGCCTTCTCAAACAGAAACCGAAACTCATCAAACTCGATTCCTTCGCGGCCTCCGACGCCGACGAACCGCGCATCATCGAAGGAATACGGAAATTGGTAGGAGAGTAACTCTCATGGTCAAAATAGCCCCCTCGATCCTGTCGGCCGACTTCACGCGCCTTGCCGAGGAGATACGCTCCATTGAGGAGAGCGGCGCTGACATCGTTCATCTCGACATCATGGACGGCCACTTTGTCCCGAACATCACCTTCG
>CAYNMQ010000132.1:0-6059 GCA_964398245.1 uncultured Spirochaetales bacterium
GCCTTTGCGGTGGATCGGCCGAGACGATTCCCGCCGCCGAGGAGTATCTGCCCGTCGGGCTGAACGAAGATCGCGAGGACATCGCCGTTCACCTTGGGATTGAAGGAGGTATCGAGCGTCCCGTCGGGATTGAACCGTGCGATGCGGTTGCGTGTCGTCGTGCCGCCGACCGAAGTGAAGATGCCGCCCACGATGATCTTCCCGTCGGGCTGGACCGCGGTTGAGTAGACGGTATCATTGAGGTTGGGGTTGAAGGTGACCTCAACCGCTCCGTCGGCGTAGAGACGCCCGATACGGTTGCGGGTCGTGCCGTTGAGCGTGGTGAAGCCGCCGCCCACGAGAATGTTCCCGTCGGGCTGGACGGCAAGCGCGAACACCGTGGCTCCCGCCGAGGGGTTGAAGGTGGTATCGAGCGCGCCGTTGAGGTTGAACCGTGCAAGGCGGGTGCGTCCCTGCCCGCCGATGTTCGTGAAATCGCCGCCGAGGATGATGCGCCCGTCGGCTTGGAGAGCAAGGCCGCGCACGAAGTTGTTGGGCTGAGGGTTGAACGCGGCGTCGAGCGCGCCGCTCTTTTCGAGACGCGCCACATAGGAGCGGGTCCCGCCGGCGATCGAGGTGAAATTGCCGACGACGACGATCCGCTCGTCGGCTTGGAGCGCGAACGAAAGGACGACATTGTTCGCGCCGGGATCGAAGGATGCGTCGAGCGAACCGTCGCGGTTGAGCCGCGCGATGTGGTTGCGCGTCGTGCTGTTGACGACTACGAAGGAACCGCCGAGCAGTATCCGGCCGTCGCGCTGGATCGCGACGCTATGGACGATATCATTGGTCCCCGCGATGAACGCGGTATCGAGCGAGCCGTCGCTGTTGAGGCGTGCGATGCGGTCCCGTATCTGGCCGTCGACGGTGGTGAATTCGCCGCCGATGAGTATCTTGCCGTCGCTCTGGACGGCGATGGCGCGGACGGCATTGTCGAGGGAGATGTTGAAGGCGGTGTCGAGCGAGCCGTCGGGGTTTATCCGCGCGATGCGGTTGCGCGGCTGGCCTTTGATGGAAGTGAAGGTCCCGCCGATTACGATCTTTCCATCGGGCTGAACCGCCGCGGCGACGACGCTTCCGTTCGCCTGCAGGTCGAACGAGGTGTCGAGGGTGCCGTCGGTGTTGAGCCGCGCCGCGTAGGAGCGCGCGGTGCCTCCCATCTGGGTGAAGGAGCCGAGCACGATGATCCTGCCGTCGTTCTGGATCGCGAAGGAGTACACCTCGTTGTTGGCGTTCGGGTTGAATCCGTCGTCCACCGAAGCGGCGACGGAGACCGCCCCCCACAGAAGGAGGACGAAGAACACAGCCTGCTTCACTGCCGTCGCGAGGCGCCCAGAGTCTCGTTTCATAAGAACTTCTCCCTTATCTTATTGTGCCGGTTTCTTCTGACGGATATAGAACTCGATGAGGTCGCGGTCCCCGGCCGAGATGTCGAGGAACCGCAGACCGACCCCCGGCTCGACGCCGGGCCCGGCCGCCTGCACCCAGCAGACCTCGGCGTGCCCCTCCACCCGCCGCGTCTCCATGAGGAACGACAGGTGCAGTTTCGTCCCCACGGGTAACATCTGATCGGTGGCGAGGAAGATGCCTCCGGTGCTGAGGTCGAGCATGATGCCGGTGAAGAAATTGTGCGGCAGTTCCGAGGAGACCGAGAAGAAGACCGACAGCTCGATCTCGACCCGGGGGCTCTTGCGCCGCTCGGCGCCGACCGGGGAACCCTTTTTCTCATTTTCGCTCACGGCAACACCCTCCAACCGGAAAACAGGAAAACTATATCTCTTTCGGTCGGGAAAAGCAACACCCATCGCCGGGATCGGCGGGGAAATAAATTGCCAGCGGCGCGGAGTTCGATATACTACCCCGACTTTGACTTTTACGGAGGTCCTCATGGTATCCGGCGTGATCTTTTTTAATCTCACTCTCGCCGACATCATCGTCTATTTCGGCGGCGCCGCTCTCGGCGTCGTCTTCATCGCCATCATCTGGAACTATCTGAAAGGGCTCAAACAGTCGCCACGCGACATGTGGATACTCTTCGCCTACCTCGTCGTCACCTACATCGCCTATTCGTCGCAGAACTACTCGCTGGTGCTGTGGCTGTCGGCCGACTGCGGGCTCGGCGATGTAGCGGCGGGGACCTACATCACCGTCTGGTCGATCATGCTTTCGATGGTCGGCATGGTGGCGGGGGCGCTCGTGGACACCATCGGCATCAAGCGGACCCTCTTCTTCAGCGTCACCTTCCTGCTCATCGCCCGCGTGTCGCTCACCTTCATCACCGATCCGACCGTCGTCTTCATCGTCGGCTTCATCCCGTTCGCGATAGGGTTCGCCATCGTCTCGCCGGTCATCTCGGTCGCGATAAAGCGCTTCACCACCAAAGAGAGCGCGGCGCTCGGCTTCGGCCTGTTCTATGTCATCATGAACGCTGCCTACGCCGTCGGCGGCATCTTCTTTGACAAAGTACGCGGCGCCTATCTCGTGAAGGATGCGGCGGGCAAGATCATCAACGACAACGCCGGCACCGCCTTCTTCGGCTACCATCTCTCGACCTATCAGACGCTCTATCTCTATGTCCTCATCATGACCATCGCGAGCGTCGCCCTGCTCTTCTTCATCCGTTCGGGGGTCGAGCTCGAGGAGGAGACCGACGCGGAGGGCAAGAAGAGGGCGCGGGTCGTCATCAAGCCGGTCATGCAACACGGCTCCGGGCTGGCCGCCGTCAAAAGCGCCGCGGTGAAGACGGCGCAGATGCTGAAGTCGGTCGTATCGGAGAAGTATTTCTGGATATTCATCTCCATCATCGGACTGACCATCTTCGTCCGGATGGTGTTCTTCCAGTTCCACTACACCTTCCCGAAATACGGCCTGCGCGTCCTCGGTCTCGACGCGAAGATCGGTGCCATCTACGGCGTCCTCAACCCGGTCCTCATCATCTTCCTCGTGCCGCTCGCGGCGCTTCTCACCAAGAAGATAGACTCCTACAAACTCCTCGTCGTCGGCTCCATCGTCTCGGCCGGCGCCTGCTTCATCGTCCTCATCCCCGGCAGTTCGCTCGCGTGGGTGACCGACACGGTGCTCGGCGAACTCATCTTCGTGAAACTGCTCGGGAACTTCCCGACGGTCGAGGCGCTGCGCGCCAACCCGCCGACCCCCGACTACTGGCCGCTCATCCTTTTCATCGTCATATTCACCATCGGCGAGGCGATATGGTCGCCGAAACTGATGCAGTTCACCGCCGAGATAGCGCCGAAAGGAAAGGAGGGGACCTACCTCGCCCTCGCGATCCTTCCGTTCTTTCTCGCGAAGCTCATCGCCGGCCCGATGTCGGGCCTTCTGCTCAACACCTATGTGCCGGTCGGCCCGAACAACCAGATACTCGGTCCCTATCCCGACCACCCGATGGTGTGGGTCTGGATCGGCGGCATGGCGCTCATCCCCCCCATCGGCCTTCTACTCATGAAGGGGCTCTTCCAGAAGCGCGAGGAACACGCCGCCGCCGCGGGGCACTGAAAGGGAGGTTTCCATGACCCAGCAGGAACGCATCGGCATCATCGGCCTCGGCTATGTCGGACTGCCGCTCGCCGTGGCCTTGGGCAAGATACGCCCCGTCGTCGGCGTCGACATCAAAAAGCGGCGCATCGCCGAACTGAAGAACGGGGAGGATCGCACCCGCGAGGTCGCTCCCGACGAACTCAAGGCGGCGAAGCACCTCACCTTCACCGACGACCTCGAAGACCTCCGCCCCTGCACCACCTACATCGTCACCGTGCCGACGCCGATAGACATCTACAAGCGCCCCGACCTCACCCCGCTCGTCAAGGCGAGCGAAACGGTGGGGAAGGTGCTCAAGCGGGGCGACCTCGTCATCTACGAGTCGACCGTCTATCCCGGCTGTACCGAAGAGGAGTGCGTGCCGGTGCTCGAGAAGATGTCGGGGCTCGTCTTCAACCGCGACTTCTTCTGCGGCTACTCGCCGGAGCGGATGAACCCCGGCGACAAGGTGCACACCGTCGCCACGATAAAGAAGGTGACGAGCGGCTCGACCCCCGAAGCGGCCGAACGGGTGGATGCCCTCTACCGCTCCATCGTCACCGCCGGCACCCATAAAGCGAGTTCGATAAAGGTCGCCGAAGCGGCCAAGGTCATCGAGAACTCCCAGCGCGACATCAACATCGCCTTCGTGAACGAACTGGCGCTCATCTTCGAGCGCATGGGCATAGACACCCTCGAGGTGCTCGAGGCGGCAGGCAGCAAGTGGAACTTCCTCCCGTTCCGCCCCGGCCTCGTCGGCGGCCACTGCATCGGCGTCGATCCCTACTACCTCACCCACAAGGCCGAATCGCTCGGCTACCACCCCGAGGTGATACTCGCCGGTCGCCGCATCAACGACAACATGGGCATCTTCGTCGCCCACAAGGTGCTCAAACTCATGGCGCGCGCCGGCAAGAAGATACTCGGCGCCCGGACGCTCGTCCTCGGCATGACCTTCAAGGAGAACTGTCCCGATGTCCGCAATTCACGGGTCATAGACATCGTCCGCGAACTTGCCGATGCCGGCTGTCAGGTAGAAGTGTACGACCCGGTCGCCGACGCCGACGAGATCGTCCGCGAGTACGGCATCACCCCCATCGCGAAACCGACCGGCCCCTACGAGGCCATCGTTCTCGCCGTGGCCCACAACGCATTCAAGACGCTCGACCTCACCCCGCTCCGTGCCCCCGCCGCCGTCATCTTCGATGTGAAAGGGCTCCTCGACCGCCGACAGGTCACCGCCCGGCTGTAGCCAAAAATCGACTTTTTTGGTACATAAAAAATCGAAAAAACGACTTTTTGTTGACTTAGTAAAGGCTTCGACTTTGAAAGGTCACGGCATCAAAGCCATTCCGCTCTATGCCGCCCACTGCATCGGGCGATGACCCTCATCCCAGCCTTCTCCCTCCGCAGGGAGAAGGTCGAGATTTGTTTCCTCGCCCTGTCTAGGGAGAGGAGAGAGGTGAGGGTGTTCTGCGACCCTCATCCCTGCCTTCTCCCTCGGCAGGGAGAAGGTTAGCGGAGCATAAAAAGAGAACGGGGCGCCCCGGAAGGAGCGCCCCTATCGGGGGTGGGAGGGGAAAGATTCAACTCACCCCGCCTCGCGGCACCCCTCTCTTGCCAAGAGAGGGGCTGGGGGTGAGTTTGCAACTCTTCTTCTCTTTGGTTTGTCTGAAAACAGGCGGTTTTCTTGCGTTGGAGTAGTGAGTTCCTATAATCGCGCGGTAGTATCTGTGGCAGGTGCGATGTCCCTTCGGGAAAAGATAGAGTCCTTCGTCTCGACGCCGACGCGCAAGCGCCTTGCGAGCGGCGCCATCTGGGGCAGTGTCGCGGCGGCCGGGTCGCGGGTCCTTACCGTTGCCGCTTCGTTCTTCCTCGCCCGCATCCTTGGACAAGTTGGCTTCGGCGAGTACGGCATGGTGAACAGCACCGCCGGTATGGTGAGCAGTCTCGCGGGGATGGGGCTGGGTCTCACCGTCACCAAGCATGTAGCCCAGTATCGAAATACCGATCCCGACAAAGCAGGGCGCATCATTGCCCTTTCCTCGATGGTGACGATGGTGAGTGCCGTTGTCTACGGGACCGCCTTCGTTCTCCTTGCGCCGTGGCTTGCCGAAAAGACGATAGCGGCGCCGCACCTCGCGCCGATGCTCCAGATAAGCGCCATCACCGTGGCGATGGGGGTGGTCAACGGGGTTCAGACTTGCTCGCTCGATGGGTGCGAAGCATTTCGGGCAAAATCCTATGTCAGCGTGGGGACCGGTGCTCTGCAAACGGTATTGGTCGTTCTCGGTGCGTGGTTGTGGGGGCTCAAAGGAGCGGTGGCCGCGATGGCGGCGGGGATGGTGGTGACGGTGATTGTGACGCGGCTCGTGGTGACGCGGGAATGGCGGCGGTTCAATATCCGGCTCCGGTGGAGCGCGGCGCGGCAGGACGGGCGGGGACTCGGGCATGGCTTTTTTTTTTAATGATTTTTATACCAGAGA
>CAYNMQ010000133.1:0-5902 GCA_964398245.1 uncultured Spirochaetales bacterium
GGCGCCACCGTTCCGAGCGTCTTCAGCGCGGCCACGGTCTTCTGAGAGAACTCCTTCGACTTCTCCGCTATCTCACAGGCGCGTTCATGCTCGCTTTTCGACTGAAGGTCCCGCGCTTTTGCGAGAAGACCATCGGCGACATAGAACAGATAGAGCGGCTCCCGGTTCTCCCGGTTCTCGACGAATTTCGCCGCCTCGCGGTCGAGGTAGGCGCGCCCGTAGAAGTCCTCTTTGACGATCCGTGAATCCTGGTAGGTCGCGGCGAGCCGGCGCAACGCATCTTCCCGAAGGGCGTCAGCCTCGCGGATCGCCGACACCGACCGGATGGTCCCGCACGCCGCAAAAGACATTCCGAGGACGCACAGCCACACCCACGCTATCCGTCTCATCGCTTCCCTCTTCCCGTGAAAAACCATATTGTTCCTTCCCTACCAAAAAGAGAAAGGAGAGTCAAGTTTCGTCCCGTTCCGTTTCAGAAGTTCATCCAGTTCTTGTACTCCAGGTACGGAGCGAGCCATTCCGCCGTTTCGCTCTGCTGTTCCTCGAAGAAACGGAAATACATCTTCATGACCGGGAAGTCCATCCCGCGCACCGCTTCCTGGAAGCCTTCCCGGACGAGCGGCTCCCACTCCTCCCCCAGCGACCGCCGGGCCTTCCCGAGCAGCAGGTATATCTTCGCCTTGAAATAAGAGGCGTTCCGTGAAACGGCGATCTCCAGAGCGGGCTGCAGGACCGCGACCGCCTCGGCATATTCGCGCAACGCGATATGCACCTCGGCGAGCTTGCAGGACGAGCGGATATAGTCGACGACGGCCGGCCCCACGCCGTCCGTTTCCTGACCGCCGCGGGCGCGGATGTCTTCCATGATATGGTGGGCCCGATTCGCGAAGATCTTGGCCTCGCTGAAGTTGCCGGTGCTCAACAGCACATCGCTCACCCGGTCTATGATGGAGATCTCGTCATCGTAACAACCCGCCTTATGGAGGTCTTGCACGACATCGACGACCTCCTGAACCACGATCCGTTCAGGCTCCAGAAGGATCAGTTCTCCGCGCGAGACCAGCTGTATGTGAAGCAGTCCTTCGTTGACGGCGGTATCGTGCATCGTCTGCCAGAAGAGACGCGCCCACTGGGGGTCGGAGAACCCCCATAACTTGGCGTTCTTCAGTTCGAGATAAAGTCGAAAGTCGCGATGCTCCTGATTCTTGCCGAACGATGACAGGATGGATTGATAGCACCGCTGAGCCAGTTCGAAGAATCCCACCTTCTCCATGTAGATCGCCGAGGTGTAGAGGAACGAGTTGTAGGCGCGGTCGCTGATCCCGGCGAGATTGAGGTAGCTGAGCAGAAGCCAGTGGCGGTTCACGCCGGACACCCCCGTCGCCGAGAAGAGCTTCTGCGACACCTCGCGGTAGAATCTCCGGTCGTCCGGCTCTATCTTGAAGTTGCGTCTCAGAATGTTGACTATGGCACGCGAGGCAAAACGGTAGCCTTCCTCGTCGGCCGTAAGATAGTGCTTCGCCACCAGCGCGTCGAACAGCGAGGCGTCGTTGGGGAACAACAGCTGGGCAAGGTCCTTGGGGATCTGATAGAGGTTGAGCATCACCAGGCGACGGAGCATGAGCGCGAGCGGCTGATCGAGCAGCGCGTAGCGGAGCAACACCAGCGTTTCGGTCTCCTCCGGTATCTCGAGGTCCTCCGGCAGCTTCTGGAAACGCCACTCGCCGCGCATCTCGAAAATGAACCCATGATCCATGAGGAAACGGAGCAGCTCCTGCGAGTAGAGCATGTTGCGGTCGGGCTTGTTGAGCACCTTCTCTATGTCGGCCGGAAGACGCGATGTCTTGAGCATGTTCCGCACCGCCTCCATACGAACGGCATGGGGCACGCCGCTGAAGCGGAAGCGTCCCTTCTCGCCCGCGAGACCGGCCACCGGCGCGTCGCTGTCGCACAGGAAGACCACCACGAAGGGGATGAAACGGAACACCTTCTGGAGGTTCTTCAGGAACCTGAGCGACCGGACATTGATCTGGCCGGCGTTGTCCACCACCCAGAGCACGGGCTTGTTGCGGGCCGCCCAGTAGAAGAGGGCGGCGAACAGATAATCTATGTCGCTCTTGGGAAGCTTCACCTGCACCGGCGCGAAGTTGAGACAGAGGAGCGCCGTCAGCGACTCCCGTTTCCCCTCAGGAAGGAACCCTCCCAGATACTTGTCTATCTTGGCGCGCACCTGCTGCGCATCGTCGCTCCTGATGTTGAGGACGGCGCGTATGAGGTGGATGAACATAGTGTAATCGAAGTCGAACGGATTGACGGTGCTGACCGTCGTCAGCACATCGGCGAGCGGATTTTTGTTCGCGTAATCCTCGACGACCGCCGCGAAATGGCTCTTCCCCGCGCCGGGAGGCGCCTCGAAGGTAAGGAATCCTCCCCGGCTCTCGGCGAGCATGCGCCCCGCCGCCTCGAAAAGGGAAGGAACGGCCGGATCGGCGATGCGCGCCGTCACCGCATCCGACATCTCCTGAAGGGAAACGGCATAGGAGGTCCCCGGAAGGTACGGTGTGAGCTCCTCCTCACCGGAAGGACGCCGCACCTCGCTGGTCTGAACGACGATCTCCTCTTCCGGCTCCGCGGCTTCGAGCGCCGATCCTTCCGGCTCGTCCCGCGGCGCCTTCCCGTTGTCCTGAAGCGTCACTTCTATGGCGAGGTCATCCTCTCCCTCCACGGTGAGCGGCATCCGCCCCACCTCGGCGGGCTCGACGATCTCGGTGAGCGTTATGTGCCGGCGGTCGAACGGCGTCTCCCCCGGTCTCTCTTTCTTCCCTTTCCCCGCCGTGCCACCGTCCGGAGGCACCGTCTTCTTCGGCGCGATGCTGGTCCTTACGGCCAGCTTGCCTCCGCACGCCATGCAGAAATTGGCGCCGGTCTCGTACAGAAGGTTGCAGGAGAGACAGACCTTCCCCAGTTCACGGCCGCATGCGGCGCAGGTCGATGTCCCTTCAGGCACCGGTATCTGGCAGAAGAAGCAATTCATACGCCGTCCGTTCTCTTTTGCCGTATCCGCACGAGGCGAGTCATGCTACCGGTTTCGGGTGCCTTTGTCAAATAATCGCCTGAGCGGCGGCAGCCCGATGGCGACGGGCTCATCCCGCCTCTTCTTCCTGGATCTCGAACGGCACGAACTTGGTGAAGTGTGAAAGGAAGCGCAGTTTGACATCTCCGGTCTGTCCGTTGCGGTTCTTGCGGACAAGAATGGAGGTGATGTCCTTTTCCTTCCCTTCTTTGCCGAGATCGCGGTGGATGAACATGACGACATCGGCGTCCTGTTCTATGGCGCCGCTGTCGCGGAGATCGGAAAGCATCGGGATGCCGTCCTTGCGGTCCTCGGCCTTGCGGCTGAGCTGGGCGAGCGCGATGACGGGTATGTTGAGATCCTTCGCAAAGAGCTTGATGTTGCGCGAGATGTTCTCGACCTCGCGCACGCGGTCGGCCTGCTTGGCATAGGTCAGGTCGTGCATGAGCTGGATGTAGTCTATGAACACCACATCGAGTCTCTTCGCTTCGACGAGCACCTTCTTCGCCTTGGCTCTTACATCGGAGATGGTGAGGAACGAACTCTCGTCGATGTAGATGGGAAGCGCGGTCAAGGTGTCTATGTTGCGCCAGAGACGCGCGTACTCGTCATCGTCGAGGTGGCCGGTGGTGAAGTTCTTGGCGTTGACCAGACACTCCTGCGACAAGATGCGGCGCACCAGCTGCGCGGACGGCATCTCTATGGTGAAGAAGAGGACCGTGGCCTTCTGCCGGGCCATCTCCACCGCCATGTTGAGCGCGAAGCTCGTCTTCCCCATGCGGGGGCGCCCCGCCAGCACGACCATCTCCCCCGGCTTGAATCCCGTCGTGAGGCTGTCGAGCGCCGCATAACCGGAGGTGATCCCCTGCAGGGTCTTTCCCTGGCGCAGCCGCTGCTGAAGGGAGGCCATCTCGCTGGCGATGATGTCGTCTATGCGCGACACCGCGCTTTTCTGCCGCAGAAGGCTGAGCTGGATGAGGTCGTTGGTCGCGCGGTCCACGATGGCGTCGAAGTCCGATTCCTGCCGATAGGAAAGCCCGGCGTGGTCCTCGCATATCTTGATGAGCCGCCGGTGAAGCGACTTGTCGCGGATGATGTCGGCGTAGTCGGTGAGCGCGGCGTCAGAGGTGAACTGGGCGGCGTCCTGAAGCTCGCTGAGGTAGGGAATGCCCCCCACCGTCTCGAGTTCCCCTTTCTTCCGCAACTCCTCGGTCACCGTGATGAGATCGGGCGTGTGCCCTCCCTGATACACCTCGTGGATGGCGCGGAAGATGTGCTGGTGACGGATCTCCCAGAAATCCTCCGGCTGCAACCCCTTCTCCAGGACCTTGCCGTGGAGCTCGCCCTTGAGCAGGAGACAGCCGAGCAGGGAGGCCTCGGCCTCGAGGTTGTGCGGAAGAGTGACCAGTTGCTTCATGCACCCGACGGTTCGGCGCCCGAGGGCTCAGCGCCCGGGACCTGTTCCTCATCAATCGCCACTACCCACAGCTTGACGGTACCCTTGAGCTACCGGAACAGTTTCAGCTCGACCTCGTACACGCCGCTCTTCTTGATGGGGGCGTCGAGGAGGACCTGCCGGTGCTCTATCGCGAACCCCTTCTCCTTGAGCGCGTCGGCGATCTCGCGGGTGGTCACCGACCCGAAGAGCTTCCCCTCCTCGCCGACCTTCTTGGCGATGGTGATGTCTATCGCCGCGATCTTCTCCGCCAGCTCGCGCGCCTTGCCGTATTCGCCTTCGATGTGCTTCTGGATGCGACGGCGGTTGAACTCGAGCTCCTTGATGTTCTTTTCATCGGCGGGAAGCGCGAGCCCCTTCGGGATGAGGTAGTTGCGGGCGTAGCCGTCCTTCACCCGCACGATGTCACCGGCCCCCCCGAGATTCTCGATGTCTCTGGTCAAGATGATCTTCATAGCGCACCTCCCCTAGCGACCCGTCACGGTGAGCGGCAGCAGCGCGGGGGTCCGCGCGTGCATTATCTCCCCCGAGAGGCGGCGCTGATGCTTCGCGCACACTCCGCTGATGCGGCGGGGGATTATCTTCCCGCGCTCGGTGATGTAGTTGATGAGAACCTCCGGATGCTTGTAATCGAGCGGCATCTCGGGGTTCGCGCAGAAACGGCAGACCTTCCTTCTTCGGTATCCAGCCATGGGTTCCTCCTTTCAATCAAAGATCGACGTTTTCTACTTCGGAGTCCTTCGACTTGTCGAAGCTCTCGCGCAGCTTGGCGTTGTAGTCGCGGTTGTCGTCGCCGGCGAACGGGGCAGGCTCCGCGGCCGCGGGAGCGGCGCGCTCGGGACGCTCTTCATGGCGCCACTCGGGCATCCGTTCGGCGAACACCGCGACCCCCTTCGCCTCGGCCTTGAGCGCCGCGACATCCTCCCTCTTCTCGACGCGGCATGACATGAACTTGAGCACATGCTCCCAGTTGTTGAAGTTGCGCTCGAGTTCCGCGACGAGGGCACCGGTCCCGACATAGTCGAAGTAGACATAGTGTCCCTTCATGTTCTTCTTGATCTCGTAGGCGAGTTTCTTCTCGCCCCACGACTGGAACGAAACGATCTTGCCGTTCATCGCCTCAACGATGCCGTTGACGCGGTCGGCGAACTGACGCACCGCCTCCATGCCGCCTTCGGGCCGCAGGATGACGGTCGCCTCGAAGTGCTTCTCTCTCATGACTCCTCCTTACGGGTATAAAGTCCAATTCCTTCCAAATTGAACAAGGAGAAGGCTCTCCGGTGTTCAATGAACGAAAGAGACCCTTACTATAGCGCGGTTCGCACCGTTGACAAGAAAAATCTTGGGGACACTTTGGGAAACGGAACAAAAAA
>CAYNMQ010000134.1:0-5894 GCA_964398245.1 uncultured Spirochaetales bacterium
CTCCGGGGCGGTCACCGCAAGTCCCTTTTTGTCGGTCGCGATACCGAGAGATGCGAGGTAGGAGAGAAAGGCGGTCGCCTGATCCGCCGGGTTGTCGGGGCTTTTTTTGTGAAAAAAGAGCCGCATCCACGGCGCTATCCGGTCGCCGCGGAGAACGGAGCGTTCGTTGCCGATCGAAAACGAGACTTCGTCGGCCGCCGGATCGTATGACAGGGTGACGGGCGCAGGCGTTTCTCCTTCCCGGGTCCCCGTGAGTTCGAGCCGGGGAAGATCCACGGTGGTCATTTGGAGAAGATCCTGCGCCAGTTGCGCCGGTGTCGCGAAGAAGCCGAAGAGAGCAAGTGTCGAGGCGAGGAACATACGCATGGGCGGCTTAGGAAAGTATCCGGCGGAGGTGATCGAGAAAACGGGGAACACGACGCGCGGCGAGGAAAGCGTTCGCGAACGCGTAGCCGTCCTTGTCGCCGGCATCGAACACCAGATCGTCGTCACGGAGCACAAGCCCGAGGAGCGGCTGTTTCCGACAGAGAGCGTTGAGCGCGTCGGTGAGCTGTATCTCTCCTTTTGCGCCGGGAGCGGTTTTTTCGAGGATGGGACCGAGGGCGCCGGGAAGAATGTAGCGGCCCACGATGGCGAGGTTCGACGCGGTTCCGTTCACCCCCGGTTTTTCGACAAGACGATGTATCTCGAAGAAATCTCCTTTCATGACCCCTTCAGCCATGCCGTAGCGGGCACGGTCTTCGTCGGGCACCCGCATGAGAGCGATCACCGGGACGGCGTGTTCTTCGAAAAGCCGCCGCATCCGCACCATCACATTGTCTCCGCTCGTCCACAGGAACATGTCGGGAAGCATCACCGCGAACGGATCGGTGGGAACGGCGCTCATGCCGCGGAGCACCGCGTGGCCGAGCCCGCGCTGGCTCTTCTGGCGCACCGCCGTGACCTCCACCATCTCCTCGATGCGCTTGAGGTCCTCGACGACCTCCGGCGCAAGCGTTCCTTGGAGGAACTTCGGATTGACGCGATCGAAGTAGTCGGCGATCGCCTCTTTGCCTTCGGAGGTGACGAGGACGATGTTGGTGATGCCCGCCGCAGCCGCCTCTTCGGCGATATAATGGATCACCGGGCGGTCGTAGAGGGGGTACATCTGCTTGGGGACCGTCTTCGACGCAGGGAGAAATCGCGTCGCCAGCCCGGCGGCGGGAACGATGGCGTGAGAAAGCATCGTTTCCTATCTCCGCTTAAGCGCTTTGTCGCGTTCCTCGCGCTCTTCCTGTTCCCGCTTGCACTCGATACAGAGGGTGGCGACGGGGCGCATCTCGAGCCGCTCGACGCCGATGTCGGCGCCGCAGGACTCACAGACGCCGTAGGTGCCGTCGTCTATCTTCCGGAGCATTTCGTGGATGCGATTGATGAGTTTGCGGTCGCGGTCACGGAGGCGTAAAAGGCGGCTTCGCTCTTCGAGAAAGTTGGCCTGATCGGCCTCGTCGCCGTGGAACTTGTCGGCCGGATCGCCGGTCTCCTTTTCCAGTTCCTCGACCTTTTCGCGATTCCGTTCCTCGATCTCTTTCAGCTCGGCGAGGAGGCGTTTGCGGAACTTTTCCAGTTGCTTCTTGGTCAGCATGTTATCCCCCGTTCACAATTCTTTTAAGTAGATGGTGAGCGTGTAGCCTTCTTTCCCCACCTTCCCTTTCTCTATGGTAAGCACCTTATGGCCGCTGTAGACGGCGTCATCGGCGGCGTTGCGGCCCTCGACGGTGACGGTGTAGTCTCCCGCCGGAATGTCGTAGAAGGCAAAACGCCGCGAGCCTGCGAGGTCGCACTCCATGGTTTGCGAGAGCTCCTCGTCTTCGCTCGATACGACGCGGGCCCGCACCGACGAGACGCCGGCATCCGCGCAGGAGGCGATGCTCTTGCTGTCGAAATCCCAGAACACCGTGAGATCGGAGACGACAAGCTCGAAATAGTTCTTGAGCGGAACGGCCGAATCCTGTCCCGTCGTCACCTTGAACGGAGGTATGGCGGATCGGGCGCGCGGCCGTTCGCTGTCGCCGGTGCGGAACCCGGCGACCGAGAGAGTGTAGGTGCCGGAGGGGATGTTCTGTATCTTGAATTCGCTCGCGGCGCAGGGAACGGCGATGTCGGTGATCTGCCGTTCGGCGCCCCAGACGATCGCGCTGACCGGTTCTTCTTCGCGCTCAGCCGTGACGGTAAGGCGGCTTATCTCGAAGTCGCCGCACAGCGATGCGGGCCACGAGAGCGTTATCCCACCGCGGTATTCCTTGAGCAGTACGGTGACGGTCTTCTCCTGCTCGAGATTGACCTCGGTCGATCCCCAGCTTTTCAAGGCCCCGTTCGCGTCGAGGAGCGAAACGGTGAGATAGTAGCGGCCTGCCGGGAGATCCACGGCCGGCTCCGTCGAGGGGGGGCAGGAAAACTCACGGACCTTGCGGGTAGTGAAGTCCTCGGAGTAGATGGTGACGGAGAATTTCTCGGCAAGGTAGGTCGTGCAGTCGCCGGCTTCCCTCTCGTCGAATTGGAATTCGAGCGTCAAGGTGTAGGTCTTCTGGGCGTTCTCGCCGCGTCCTATGAGCAGGAAAAGGAGTCCCGCCGCAAGGAGCGGCACCGGCGCCGTACGCATGATCTCCTCCCGTTACTAACCTGCCGAAAACACTAACAGGAGGATTATAGCGACCGGTCGTCGTTTTTTCAAGAAATACCTTGCGCTCCTGCGGCGATTCGTTAGAATAACTTGTTTTTCAAAAGGAAATGGGTGGCTTATGGCGTACCGGGTCCTCTTGGTTGATGACGAAGCCGACCTTCTCGGGACGATCCGTCAGATACTCGAGAAACAAGGCTATGAAGTGACGACCGCGCAGACCGGTCTCGAGGCGATGGAGATACTCAAGCACGAGATAGATCACATCTCCTTCGTCGTGACCGACCTGCTCATGCCGGGCGGCTTCGACGGTCTCGATCTTCTTGACGCGGTGCGCGAACTCGACCCCGATATCCCCGTCATCATGATCACCGCCTACGGGAATGTCGAGACGGCGGTCAAGGCGATGCAGAAGGGGGCGTTCACCTTCCTCACCAAGCCGCTCAACTACAAGGTGCTCATCCAACAGCTCGAGAAGGCGGCCGAGACGCTCTCGCTCCGGCAGGAGAACAAGCGCCTGCGGCGCGAGATCGCCTCGATGCAGGAGGACCGCTACCGCATCGTCTTCGTGTCGGAGAAGATGCGGCGGATCCTCGCGTCGGCCTCTGAGATCGCGAAGACCGACGAGACGGTGCTCATCACGGGCGAATCGGGGACCGGAAAGGAGCTTGTGGCCCGCCATATCCTCGCCGAGAGCGGGCGGGCGCGCAAGCCGTTCATCGCCTTCAACGCCGCGGCGGTGCATCCCAATCTCATCGAGTCGGAACTGTTCGGCTACAAGAAGGGGGCCTTCACGGGGGCGGACCGCAACTCTCCGGGATATATCGGCGCCGCCGAAGGGGGGACCCTCTTCATCGACGAGATAGGGGAGATGCCGCTCGAACTTCAGCCGAAACTGCTCCGGTTCCTGCAGGAGCGCGAGTACCTGCCGGTGGGAAGCGCCGTGCCGGTGCGGGGCGATGTGCGGGTCATCGTCGCCACCAACAAAGACCTCGAAAAGGAGATCGTTCGCGAACGGTTCCGTCAGGACCTCTACTACCGTCTCTCGCGGTTCACCCTCCGCGTGCCGTCGCTTCGGGAACGGCGCGAGGACATCGTGCCGCTCGCCAAGTTCTTCGCCGAGCGGCTCGCGCGGCAGTACGGCCGCCCGATCAGGGATCCGGACGATGCCTTCCTTGCGCGTCTCGTCGAGCGCGAGTGGAAGGGCAATGTCCGCGAACTCGAACATACGATGGCACGCTGGGTGCTCATGTCCGACGGAGAGCCGATCGCGGAGCCGTCGTCGGCCGTCGGCAAGAAGAAGGAGGGGGAAGAGGCGTCACTCTACACGGTCCGCGTCGGCGAAAAGACGCTCAAAGAGATCGAGAGGGACCTCATTCAGGAAACGCTTCGCCACACCGGGGGCAACAAGGCGCTGACGGCGCAACTGCTCGGCATCTCCGAGCGGACCGTCTATCGTCGCATCACCGGCGAGGAGGATGTCTGATCACTCGGCGTCGAGCCGATCGGGAGTCCACAGATAGTTCCGCGTCTCGGCGACGATGACGCCGTTCAGGAGAAGAAGCGCGATGAGGTTCGGGACGGCCATAAAGGCGTTCGCGATGTCGGCGAAGGTCCAGACGACCGAGAGCGACACCACCGAACCGGCCATCACCGCCCCGACCCAGAGCCACCGGTACGGGCGGATGACGGCGCGTCCGAAAAGGTATTCGACCGCTTTCTCGCCGTAGTATGACCAGCCGAGGATCGTCGAGAAGACGAAAGTGAGAAGACCGAAGGAGAGGACCGCCGGGCCGACGGGGCCGAGATGCGAGAAGGCGGCGTGGGTGAGCGCGGCGCCCGAAAGCCCCTCCTGCCAGTGCCCCGAGTTGACGATGACGAGTCCGGTGATGAGGCAGACGACCACGGTGTCCCAGAAAGTGCCGGTCGAGGAGACGAGCGCCTGCCGCACCGGATTGCGCGTCTGCGCCGCCGCCGCGACGATGGGGGCGGAGCCGAGCCCCGCTTCGTTCGAGAAGAGCCCGCGCGCGATGCCGTAGCGGACCGTCTCCTTGACCAGCGCGCCGGCGAATCCGCCCGCCGCCGCATGACCGCCGAAAGCCGAGGTGACGATGAGAAGGAGGGAGTCGGGTATCGTGCGCCAGCCGATGGCGAGGAGCGCGAACGCGCCGGTCACATAGACGACGACCATGAGGGGGACGAGTTTTTCGCACACTTTGGCGATGGAGCGGACGCCGCCGAGGATGACGAGCGCGGTGAGCAAGGCGAGGATGAGACCGGTCGCCCACCGCGGGACGCCGAAGGTGGTGAAGGAGAGGTCGGCGATAGAGTTCGCCTGCACCATGTTGCCGATGCCGAACGCGGCGACGGCGGTGAAGAGCGCGAAGAGAACAGCGAGCCATTTGGCGTTCAGGCCGTATTCGAGCGCGTACATCGGACCGCCCGAGACCGAGCCGTCGTGGTTGAGACGACGGTATTTGATCGCGAGCACCGCCTCACCGTACTTGGTGGCGATGCCGAAGATGCCGGTGAGCCACATCCAGAGCACCGCGCCGGGGCCGCCGAGTGCGACGGCGGTCGCGACGCCGACGATGTTGCCGGTGCCGATGGTCGCGGCGAGCGCGGTGGCGAGCGCGCCGAAGTGGCTTATCTCGCCGGTTCCCTCGCGCTTCCGGCTGAATGAGAGTTTTATCGCGGTGCCGATATGCCGCTGGATGAAGCGGAGCCGGAAGGTGAGGAAGAGGTGGGTTCCGAAGAGCAGGACGATGAGCGGCCAGCCCCAAATAAAGGTGCTGATGGCGCCGAGAAGGCGTTCGATCGTTTCCATTACGGTCCCTCGCGTGGTACGACCATGCGCCCTTCCGCCTCGGCGAGGATCGTATCGCCTTCTTTCAGAACGGCGCGCGTCTCGATGATGCGCCCCTTCACCGCGGTCACCTCGCCGAACAGATCGAGCGGCACATTGGGCATGACCGGCGTTTTGAAGCGCACCTTCATCTCGGCGGTGACGCAGTAGCGTCCAGCCGCCATCGCGGCATAGGCCATCGCCTCGTCGAGAAGCATCGAAACGACGCCGCCGTGGATGAAGTTCTCCCACCCGAGGAACCGTTCCGGTATGGTGACCGCGGTATGGGCGGTCAGACTTCCGGGGTCGGTCCTCAGTGTGAGTTGGAGCCCGTGCGGGTTATGCTTCCCGCAGACGATACATTTGCCGGTGTCGATGAGTCGCATGGGG
>CAYNMQ010000135.1:0-5884 GCA_964398245.1 uncultured Spirochaetales bacterium
GACCACGATGTCATTCGGATACTTGTCTTCGATGAAGTCGCCGTTCCATTTTTGAATGAACGCGGCGCTGTCGGGGAAGAAGCACTTCTGTTCCCAACCGTCGGGCGGATTGAGGTACCACTCGAGATCGCGTACCGTCACTTCCTTCGATCCGACCTTCACCTTCTTGAAAAAGTCGTTCTTGTAGTTCGCGACATACCACTTCTCGAACTCGCGGGTGTCGCTGCCCGGGTTCATCGCCGCGAAGCGCGCCGCGAGCATCGCGTGGTTGTAGTCTTTCGTGATGGCGCAATTCGGCGCAAGCATTCGCTTGGGCGTTTCGGCGGAGGAGGTGAAGACCATCTTCTGCTGATACTTGAGATCGGCGAGGCACTCGCCGTACTTCGCCGCCGTCCCCTGTCCCGCCGCACAGGTGAAGTTCCAGTCCTTCGCGGCGCCGGCCGTCTCTCCCGCCTTGGCCCACGCGATGTTCCAGTAGTTGGCGAGCTCGTGGTAGTCCTTGTCGCGATAGCCGTACTCGGGATCATAGCCCTTGAAAAGGTTGGTGAAATAGCCGAATTTCCGGAAAAGATAGTCGGGGAACTCTAGCGGACGGAAACCGTTTTCTTTGGCTCCCTTTTCCCACACGAACTGGCGGGTCGCCGGGTCGTAACGCCGCTTGCCGACGACATCGCGGTTCACCTTCTTGAAGGTGTGCCGATAGACGATGCGCGCCGGTTCGGTGTTGATGAACTCCTCGATATCGTCCCATGTGTAGATGTTGCCCCAGCTGTTATTGTAGATGAGATACTCCTCCGACCGGTAGGTGAACCATTCCAGCTCCTTGTCGGCGGGATCGCCCGCGGCAAGCATGTCGGCGTACTTCTTCGGAGGAATGAAGGAGCCGTCGTGCGCGTAGAATTCAAGATCGGTGGCCGCCGTCACGACGCTCGTGTAGAAGGGATTGTCCCATTCCTGCGTCATCCAGAGGTACTTGAGCTCGAAGTTGACCATCGCGTTGCCCGACTGGTCGATGGTGAAATAGCGCCGCTCGTTCCACGGCCGGTCATGGTTGGGGACATAGACCGGCATCGCCTCGCCCGTTGTCGGGTTCTCCTGCGGCAGGATGTCGAAGTGATCGAGGATGGGATAGGCGAGGAGCGGCGTCTCGTTGGGCGCCAGCTGCTCGGCGGTGTCCACGATGTTCACTTTGTCGTGGATGCTGTAGGCGATGAGCCAGTTCTTGGTGATCTTCCAGCGGATGATCTTGCCGTCATTCGACTCGCCGATGAAAGAATAATCGGCGGTGTACGGCAGTTCGACCACCGTCTGGCGGTAGAAGAACTCGCCGTCGAACAGGTGCTTGTCGAGAGCGAGCTCGTCGGTCTTGTCGACCGCTTCCCGTTCGGTCGTGCAGGCGACGATGAGAACCGCCGCGAGCAGCGCCGTGAGGGTTCCAAGGATGCGTGTGATGTTCATGACCTAGTCCTCCTAAAAACTATAGTTGTAGCCGATGGTAGCCGATATCTTCGTGTACTTGCCGGCGAACGGCGTAAGATAGCCGGCGCTTTTCTTGTAGTTCGGGTAGGCACCTTTATCAGGCAGAGACGCGTCCACGAAGTTGCCGTCCTCGAACTCGGGACCGGCGGTCGTGAAGCCGACGCCGAAGATGAAGTTGTCGTTCTCGGTGAAGCCCTGCAGGGTGTAGCTCGCCGCCCCCTGGAAGATGACAGCATGGTCCCACAGTTGGTGCTTGGCGATCGTCTCTTCCTGCCCCAGTTCGCCGTACTTGAGCGAACTCTCGTAACCGGCGCCGATCCTGAGCGCAAACTTCTTGAACGACCACGAGATCGTGAGCATGTTGGTGAGCGCCATCTGGACATTCACATCGAGCGGCTCGTTGTTGTATTTGTCCCATGCCCAGTCGTATTCGACGAAGTTGTAGGCGTAGGCACAGGTGTAGGCAACGGAAAGCGGCATTCCCTCCATAAGCTTGAAGGCGCGGTCAATGGTGACGGAGGGGCTCAGCGTCGAACGCTGGGTATAGACCTCCCACAGCATCCGGTTCGTGAAGGGAAGCGACCAGCCGAGAGAAGGTGTGACACCGATCTCGACCGTCGGAATGGTGAACCTGCGGTTCACTTCGATCTGGAGCGGCGTGCCGTCGAACGAGTAGTGGTTGAGCGTCTTGGAGGTCGCGTATCCCGCTTCGTCAAAGTACGCCTCTCGCTCGCGTGCGAAAGCAAGATTGTAGGCAAAACCGATTGAAGCGCTGAGGCTTATCTCCCACGGCATCGTGTAACTGCCGCTCACCGTAAGCGCGTAGCCGAAATTCGGCCGATCGGCGTTGACATTCTGGGAAAGGACATTGGTAAGACCGACCGTGTACTTCTTCTCCTCTTTCTTTTCTTCCTCTTTCTTCGGCTCGCCTTCCTCTTTCACTTCGGCAGAGACCGTCGTCTCTCCTTTCGGTTCCTCGGCCGGCGCAGAAGCCGCCGGTTCTTCCTTTTTCTCTTCCGCGACCGCCTCCTCGACGGGAGCGCCCGACGCAGCGTCTTCGCCAGTCGGTCCCTCGGTCGCTTCCGCGCCATCGTCTCCCTCGTCGTCTCCCGCTTCTTGCGCAAGAAGCGGTAGACAGAAGAGGAGCGCGGCAAGCCACACTGCCATCTTCAATCGGTCTGTCACCTGAGCCTCCTTTAGATAATCGGTATGTTCTCGAAACATAGTTCCCCGCACGGGTCGTCACACCCTAGTGATCCGTCTCTCTTTTGTCAACCTTTTGCCCTTGCCGGGCGCTATCTTCGGTGGGGAGCAACGCGATTACCACACTTTTTTTATGAGAAAAATCAGTCGGTAGCCAGTTTCCCTGCTCTCAAAAGGAAACATCCGGGATATCGAACTCCGTTTTCCCGCTGTACGCAAAGCGGGTCATCACCGAGCGCAGTTCGCGCACATTGCCGGGCCACTCATGCCTCTCGAGCGCCGCGACCGCCTTCTCGGTGATGGTAATTTCTCTGCCGGTGAGCGCGAACGCAAGATGTTTGGCGAGCGGCACGATGTCGGCGCGCCGTTCGCGGAGCGGCGGTATCGTTACCTTGAGCGTCGCGATGCGGTAGTAGAGATCGCGCCGGAATCGTCCCGACTCTATCTCTTTGAGAAGGTCACGGTTGGTCGCGAGGAGCACCATGGTGTCCACCCGCTTGCCCGGCCCTGTCTCTCCGATGCGCCGCACGGTCCAATCCTCGAGCACGCGGAGGAACTTTCCCTGAAGCGCGAGCGGCATCTCGGCGATCTCGTCGAGCAGCAGCGTGCCGCCGTCGGCCTGCAGGAAGGCGCCCGCCCGTTCCTCCGCGCCGGTGAAGCCACCCTTGCATGTCCCGAACAGTTCGCTCTCGGCGAGCGTTTCGGGTATCGCCGCGGCGTTGTAGGTGACGAACTCGCCCTTCCGACCGCTTACCGAGTAGGCGAACTCGGCGAAGACCTCCTTACCGACGCCGCTTTCGCCGCAGAAGAGGATGATCGGGCGACCGCCGAATATCTCGGGACGCTGTATCCATGACTCGACCTGTTCGAAGAGCGGCGCCAGCGACCCTTTGTAGAACGATTCGCCGACCCGTTCCCGCAGTACGGTGACGGTCACCTGATGTTTTCCGGCGAGCAGGAACCGGTACTTACCGTCACGCAGTTCGCCGTTCTCGACTCGGACGCCGTTTATCCAGGTGCCGTTCTTCCCCTTGTTCCAGAAGAAGACGCCGGTCTCCTTCATGACGAGCAGCAGGTGCTCCGAACTCACCTCGGGATAGGAAAGCGCGACATCGCTCTTCTTGCGTCCGATCCGCACCTCGCGCCCCGGACGGAACGAAAAGGTCTTGCTGAGCCCGTCGGCCTCGATGAGAATACCTTTGCAAGCGGTGCCGCCGGCATCGAGGAGAAGGGTGTGCCCCGACAGGTCGCTTCGCGGATCCGCGGGATTCGGCGCAAAATGGGAAAAGGCCGAGAAGGAGAACGAATACTCGCGGATGGAGACGACATCGGTGGCGCCGAAGATGTCTCCCGGCTTTATTTCCTTGCCATTGAGGAGAAACCCTTTCGAAGAGGGGTAGAGCATCCAGAGATACTGACGGCTCTTGAAGTCGAACTCGCGCCGGAGGGTGAGTTCGTGACCGCGCAGGTCAGGCGGGAACAGGATGTCGCCCTCATCGCCGCCGATGACTATCTTCTTTTTGGCGCTGTTGAGGTAGAACGAGAATATGTGTGCGCCGTCACGATACAAAAGCAGATACATCGCTCACCATTCATCCACGCTCTCGACGGCATCTTATCGAAGCGGCAGGGGAAAGCAAATTTTCGGATGAGAAGCGATGGTCAGAGTTTTTTATCAACGGCGGCAAGGACCGCGGCGGCCTCCTTTTCGGCGGCGGCAAGGAGATCCTTCGTCTTTTTGAGAGTCTCGGTCTTGAATTGGTCGCCATCCGCGAAGTTCTTGAGGTTGATGCGGACATTGAGCGCGGCGGCGTGCGCGGTCGTCTTGACGAGGTGAGCGCCGACACCGGCGTCGGAGACGGCGTTCTCATTGCCCTTCTCGGCGACGGTGCGCAGAAGCGGACAGACCGCGAGGCTCTTTTCGAGCGTCTTGAGCGGCACGAGCGTCGCGTTCTCGAGCGCGGCGCGCTCTTCGGCGGCCGCTCTCTGTTTCTCGGCATCGGTCCCCTCTTTCTCCGCCTTCTTCTTTGCGCCCATCGCCGCCATCATCCGGTTGAACGCTTCGGTATCCTCATCGATGAGAGAGAGAAACTCCATCTTGCGCTGCTGCGCCTCCTTGGCCGTTTCGTTCATTGCGGCGTTGTGCTTGGTGTAGCCCTTCTTACCGTGGGTGAGGTTCGCCACCATCGCGGCGAGCGACGAGGCCATCGCGCCGCAGAGTGCCGCGACACTGCCGCCGCCGGGGGCCGGCGCATCGCTCGCGAGGAGATCGCAGAAACCCGACACGGTGAGGTCAACGAGCCCCTTCTCCTCCTTGAGGACATACTCGATGACCTTTTCCTTCGGATCGAACGGCGCGGCGTCGCACAGCCCGAGCGACTGCATCGCTATCTTGACCAGCTCTTCTTCCGACTGGCCGGCGCTCGCCCCCTGCTTCTCGAGATAGTGGACGCCCGCCATGAGGAGCGCCTCCTTCGGCACGAGTCCGACGATCTCGCTGCCGGTCACCCGGAGCCCCATCTCGCGGGCCCGCTCCGAGAGTTCGTCGAAGACCTGATGCATCGAGGTCACTTTGTAGTTGGTGAGGTTTATCGAGATCTGCGCCCGTTTGTAGTCGTCCACATACCAGCCGATCGCTTTGCAGTTCCTGAACTTGCCGGGCACCATGACCTTGTTGCCCTTCTCGTCGAGGATCGGCTTGCCGCTTTCGTCCTTCTTGGGATAGCCCTGTTCGCGGATGAGCAGCGCCAGTTCGCTCGCCTTCTTCTTGTCGCTCGTGTTGAGGTTCACATTGTAGGCGATGAGGAACTCGCGGGCGCTCACCGCGGTCGCCCCTTTCGTGGGACGGAAGGCCGCGGGCCCGGCGTCGGGCGCCCAGTTCGGGTCGCGCAGTTTCGCCTCGAGCCCCTCGTACTCGCCGGCCCGGACATTGGCGAGATTCTTTCGTTCGGGCTTCGTCGCGGCATATTCGTAGAAGTAGATCGGGTAGTCGAGTTCCTCGCCGAGCCGCTTGCCGAGCCGACGGGCGAGTTCGACGCACTCTTCCATCGTGACGCCGCTGATCGGGATGAGCGGACAGACATCGCAGGCGCCGAAGCGAGGATGGGCGCCGTGGTGTTTGCGCATATCTATGAGTTCGTGCGCTTTTTTGACCGCGTTGAACGCCGCCTCGAGGACCGCTTCCGGCTCTCCCGCGAAGGTG
>CAYNMQ010000136.1:0-5884 GCA_964398245.1 uncultured Spirochaetales bacterium
CCCGCACGATCTCGAGGCGGGGACGCTCCATCTTATCGAAGGAGAAGGGTGGGCGTCGCCCGATGCGGTGCTCATCCTTCCGCAGGTCCCGCTCGCGGTGCTCCACGAGCAGGTCTTTGCGGTGAAGTCGCCGCCGCGCCGCCGGGAGCAAGAGAAGATGCCGGAAGAGCCCGACGAGACGCGGGTGCCGCTTCTGCTCGACGAACTGCTCCCCGGCGCTCCGGTCGTCCACTACCGTTACGGCATCGCGGTCTATGAGGGGACGCGCCGCGTCGGGGAGACCGACTGCCTTGTCCTGCGCTACGAGCACGACGACCGCATCTATCTGCCGGTCTACAACATGCACCTGCTCTACAAGTACCGCTTCGAGGAGGGCTACTTCCCGAAGGTCTCGTCGCTCCGCTCGGCGGCGTGGGAGACGACGCGCGGCAGGATAGAGCGCGAGATCGAGAAGGTGGCGGAGCGGATCATCCAGCTCTATGCCGAGCGCGCGGCGGGAACGGGGAGGCCGGTGCCGCTCGTCCACGACATGCTCGCCCAGTTCACCGCCGGGTTCCCCTACCGCGATACCCCCGATCAGGCGCGGAGCGCGGCGGAACTGCTCGAAGACCTCGCTTCGGGACGCATCATGGACCGCCTCCTCTGCGGCGATGTCGGTTTCGGGAAGACCGAGGTGGCGATGCGCGGCTGTATGGCGGTCGTCGCGGCGGGACGGCAGGCGGCGGTGCTCGTGCCGACGACGGTGCTCTGCTTCCAGCACTGGCAGACCTTCACCGGGCGGTTCGCGCCCTTCCCGGTGCGCATCGAGATGCTCTCACGGCTCCAGTCTCCGGCGGAACAGCGCGCGACGCTCGCCGGTCTTGCGGAAGGAACGGTGGACATCGTCATCGCCACGCACCGTCTCCTTTCGGACGATGTCCGTTTCCGCGACCTCGGCCTGCTCGTCGTGGACGAGGAGCACCGCTTCGGCGTCGCCCAGAAGGAACGCATCAAGGAGATGAAGAAGGAGGTCGCGACCCTCTCGATGACGGCGACCCCGATCCCGCGCACCCTGCAGCTGTCGCTTCTCGGCGTCCGCGACATCAGTTTCATCCGCACCCCGCCGCGCGAGCGCAAGCCGGTGAAGACCCACATCGTCGAGTACAGCGAGGAGGTCATCCGCGAGACGATACTCCGCGAGATGGAGCGGGGAGGCCAGAGTTATTTCCTGCACAACCGCATCGAGTCGCTCGGCACGGTGAAAAAACTGCTCGAACGGCTCGTCCCCGAGGCGCGCATCGCCGTCGCCCACGGCCGCATGGATGAGGAGGAGCTCGAACGGGTGATGGTTGACTTCACGGCGCGCCGCTACGACATCCTGCTTGCGACATCGCTCATCGAGTCGGGGATAGACATCCCGCGGGTCAACACGATAATCATCAACCGCGCCGACACCTTCGGGCTCGCCCAGCTCTACCAGTTGCGCGGCAGGGTGGGGCGCTGGAACCGCGAGGCCTACGCCTATCTCATGGTGCCGTCGCTGCGGACGCTCACGAAGGACGCCTACGACCGGCTCGCGGTCATCAAGCGCTTCGACCGGCTCGGAAGCGGCTACGATGTCGCCCTCGAGGACCTCAACATCCGCGGCGCCGGCAACATCCTCGGCATGGCGCAGACCGGCAAGATAAAGGGGGTCGGCTACGATCTCTACCTCGAAATGCTCCGCCGCCGCATCGAATTCCTGCGCACCGGCCGGACCGGTGAGACGCGCGACATCGAGGTGAAAAGCGTCTTCCCCGCGTTCATCCCCGAGACCTATATCCCCGACGCCGAGACGCGGCTTGCCTTCTACCGGAAGCTCGCCGACACCGAGCGTCCCGACGAGCTCGCATGGACGCGCCACCTTCTCACCGAGATGTTCGGTCCGATACCGCCGGAGGTCGAGCACCTCTTCACGCTCGCCGAACTGCGGTCGCTCGCCCGGAAGGCGCGGGTGGTCAAGATGGAGATCGGGGAGACGCTGTTCACGCTCCACTTCGTCGAAACGGCGGCGCCGGCCAGTATGGACGACCTCTTCGCGGCGGTCGAGCGTCTGCGCGGCAGGTTCGTGCCTCCCCACGGGGTCACGCTTCCCGCGGCGGGTCCCGACGAGTGGCGCGCCGCGCTCACGCTCTTCGGGAAGATGTTCGGGGGCAGATCCTCGTCCTGACATTCTCTCTCCCTAAGAAGGCGTTGCTCTTTTCTTTCTTGCTTCTGTCTTTTACGCGGCTACAATCGGCGTTGTAACGGCAGCATGCGGGAGGAATAAATGAAAGGTCTCATGGCGCTTCTTTCGTTCATCGTGATCCTTACGGCGCTTTCCTGCGAGAGCGGATCGGAGAAAAAACCGGAGAACGACGCCGCCGGGACGGCCGATGACATCGTGGTCGTTCCCGACGAGGACACGGTTGTCGTTGACGAGGCGGCGGCGGAGGACGACCTTGTCGTGGATGCCGTGGACGAGGCACCGGCCATTGACGAGACGCCCGTCGTGGACGAGACGGTGGTGCCCGATGTCGAAGGATTCGAGACGATAGGGGATTTCGCGCTCGACTTCAACGGGCAGGTCAACACCGATCTCAGCAACTACATGAGCATCAAGGGCGGGAGCGGCACGGTCAACTTCAACTACCGCGGCACGCCATTCTCCTTCGGCGAACTCACCGTCGTCATCGTGAAGCTCTTCCCGCTCGCGGTGCTCCAGCAGAACAATGTCGCGGTGATGTGGCTCGACAAGGCACCGGGGCTCGCGGCCGAGGTGCGGCAGGTGTTCGGTTTCACCTTCCCTTCGACGATCCAACCGGGTGAGCAGACGATGGAGGCGGCACAGGCGTTCGCCTTCTACGGTGACATCAATGTCAACCTGCAGGCGGGCCAGTTCAGCATCAACTGCATCCGCGCGGCGGGATACCAAGGGTTCATCAATGTCATCTCCTACGCCGGCAATACCGTGAACTTCATGGCGAACGGAACGCTCCTCGATCCCTCGGCGGCGGGAAGCCGCCGGCCCTATCCGGAGTGCCCGGAGTAAGAGTAAAAAGCGGAATTAACTACTTCTGGAACGCCGCCTTGAGTTCGTTGCAGCAGTAGGTGCGGGCGCAGGCGATCTCGGCGTCGTCAACGTGATTGTCGCATCCGTAGTTGTCCATGCTGGTGTTGAGAGCGTTGAAGGCGGTCTCGCACGCCGAGGTCATCTTGTCGTGGCAGTTGCTGTCACAGGTGTTCATGCACGAAAGGCATTCCATCATCTTGTTGGGGTCGGCGCAGGTGGTGAGGCAGTCTTTCATGAAGCAGGCGTTGAAGCACTCCACATAGGGACAGCAGACGCCGCCTTCGCACTGATCGGCGCTGTAGCCGCATTGCGGGGCTGTTTCTTCGTCCGGTGTTTCTTGACTGCCACCGCAGACGAGCGCCGGCGCGGCCACATTCACGACCGTGACCGAGAACTCGCCGTTGATGGTCTTGGTGACATTGGTCGCCTCGTTCTTCACCTTCACATCGGTGAGTTTTCCGGTGAAGATGTCGCCGATCGCCGAGGGACACGAGTCGAGCGATACGGTGCCGCTCTGGTATATGTAGATGTTCGCTCCGTCGGTGTAGGTGAGTTCATTGATCTTCAGGCTGCCGGGAAGGCTGTGCCCCTCATTGGTCTCCCCGACGATGTGGATGATCGCCGTGGGACTCGTCATGAGATAGATGACGATGATGCGATCGTTGATGACCGCCGAGAACTGGTTGGGAACCGCCTCGTCGTTCTCATGAGACGCCGGCTGACCGTCAATGGTGCCGGTGAAACTCGCCGGATCCTTTTTCTCTTTAGAGTCGCCACCACACGCGTTCATGGCGAAAATGGCCGCCATAGCGATCAGGGCGACGAACAACATGCGCGTTTTCATGGAAACCTCCTTCTTTCGGTTAACGGGTACGGACATTTATATCTCTCTGATGCGGCCGAATCAAGAAATTGTCTTGTTATTTCAAGACGCATCCGCCAATCTTTCCTGCGAACTCCCGGCGCTTCTCTCCGGTGGCCAACTCTTCTTCGTCGGCGATCGGGTGGGTGGGGAACCGCCGGAGCACCGCCGCGCCGAACAGTCCGGGTGCCGTGCCGATGAGCGTCGTTGCGTCCGGGGCATAGACCTTTGCGTCGGAAATGGCGCACGAGGGGGAGCGGCTCTTGAGAATGAACCCGCCGACCTCCGCCGGGTCGAGCGACGAGAGAAATTCGTGACAGAATCGTTCCATTGGTTCGGTAAGGTCACGATCGACGACGGTCTGCACCATACGGAGACGGGACCCGTCGGACACGAGCCGTATCGGATAGCGGGGGACTCCGAGACCTATCGAGAGTTCGGGACACACGAAGCGGACCCGTGCTGACGAAATGATGTCGGCGAGATGGAGGCACGAGAGCGTTTCACCATCGTAACGACACCGTTCGGGACCGAAGCAGGAGCTCACGATGAGAAGCGGCCGTTTCTCCATGATGGTCACCCAAGGGCGACATCGAGAAGCATCATCACGGCAAACCCGCCGATCGTTGCGAGCGTGACCCAGTCGTCGTGCTCTGAGCCGCGCTGGGCTTCGGGGATGAGTTCCTCGACCACGACATAGATCATCGCGCCGGCGGCGAAACAGAGCGCGAAGGGAAGGATCGGCTGGAGATGGGTCACGAAGTAAGCACCCGCGACCGCCGCCACCGGCTCCACGAGTCCCGAGTACTGACCGATGAGGAAACTGCGTCCGCGGCTGAATCCTTCGCGGCGGAGCGGCACCGAGACGGCGGCCCCTTCCGGGAAGTTCTGGATGCCGATGCCGAGCGCGAGCGCGACCGCGCCGCCGATGGTCGCCGCATCGAATCCCGCCGCGACGGCGCCGAAGGCGACTCCCACCGCGAGCCCCTCGGGGATGTTGTGAATAGTGATGGCGAGCACCAGCAGTGTCGAGCGTTTCCACGAGGTCTTGGGGCCCTCCGCCGCGGCGATCGGCATTCCTATGTGAAGGTGCGGCAGAAGACGGTCGGCGATGCTCACGAAGAGCGCCCCGCTGATAAATCCGATCACCGCGACAAGCCACGGCGTGAGGTGAAGTGACTCGGCCATCTCGATGCCGGGGGAGAGGAGCGACCAGAACGAGGCGGCGATCATGACGCCGGCGGCGAACCCGAGCATCGCGTCGAGCAGGCGCCGGTTTATCTCGCGGAAGAGAAAGACGAGCGCGGCACCCGCCGCCGTCATGCCCCATGTGAAAATGCCCGCAAGAAGTGCGAGCATCACCGGACTCGTGTTGCCGACAAATTCGTTCATGATCCTATTTCGGTTTTGGCGGCTATGCGCCGCAGCACTTCTTGAACTTCTTGCCGCTTCCGCAGGGACACGGGTCGTTGCGGCCCGGCTGCGGGGCGGTGTGACGAAGCGGTGATTGCGGCGCGTCGCGCCCGTCCTCGAAGTACCAGCGCCCCTTTTCTTTCGAGAAGACGGCTATCTCGTGGTGGCGGTTATGGTTCCCTTTTTGGGTGTAGGTGGCGACGAACTCTATTTCGGTCTTCCCATCAATCTCCTTCTGCCCCAGTATCTCGAGATTCTCCCAATGCGAGGTGACCGCCCAGCGGCGCGTCTCTTCCTCGTTGAGCATGTTCCGTGTCCGGGGATGGGTCGTCTCGACGATGTAGGATATCTCTGCCTTTGCGAACGCCGAGTAGCGTGCACGGAGCAGCTCTTCAGCGGTCTCGGGATTCTTTTTCCCTTTGATGAACGGTTCGCAACAGGCTTCGTAGGCGCGGCCGCTGCCGCAGGGACACCGCCTCATGGGGAAGACCTTACTCGCCGAGCAGATCGTCGAGTTCGTCCATCTCGCTTGTAGGCTG
>CAYNMQ010000137.1:0-4959 GCA_964398245.1 uncultured Spirochaetales bacterium
GAAGGATGCGGCGACACTGACTTCTACGGGGCGCCGAACTTTGTGTCCACCGATTCTGACGGCGACGGCATCCTCGACAAGAACGAAACAGGAGAGGACCCCGCGCATCCGAAGAACAGCGACGCCGATCCAACTCCCGACTTTCTCGACAAGGACAGCGACAACGACGGCCTCGGCGACAAGGAAGAAACCGCCGCCGGTACCGATCCCACCAAAAAGGATACCGACGGAGACGATTCAGATGATCTTGCCGAGATCGTCTACGGCTCGGACCCGACCGATCCAAACAGCACCATCCCGCCGGGGCTCTTTTATGTAGTGCTCCCTTACGAAGCGCCCGAGGATGTAACCCGGACACTTCTTTTCTCGACCGACTTCTCGAAGGTCGATATCGCCATCATGCTCGACCTCTCGGGGTCAATGGAGCAGGAACTCAACAACCTGCGCGACGAGATACAGACAAAGATCATAGAAGGGATACCTTCCCAGATGCCCGGCGTTGACATCGCCTTCGGATTTCTCCACTTCCAGCACTACCAGCAGAACCTCATGTTCGAAGTTGACCAAAAGATAACACTTGATGGTTCGAAGGTGGTGTCTGCGGTCAACAAATACACCGCCGACGATGTCTGGGGCGGTGTCGAACCGATGGTCGAGGTGCTCTATCAGGCTTCGACCGGCGAAGGGCTCAACGCGAACTACTATCAAGAGAACTCGTTCGGCGGCGGTTACACGGTGAATGTCATCAACCTGCCCCCTGCCGACTGCTCCGGCCAAGCAGGCGCCATCGGCGGAGTCTGCTTCCGTGCGCTCGCCCTTCCCATCTACATCATGATCACCGATGAGAAGTTCCCTGTCATCGGCGTTATGGGGACTCCCTCCTGTCCTGCGCAATCCAGCTACTTCCAAGACCCTGAGGGTTGTTGGGACCCGAATTATATGGGGCATTCCTTCGATGACGCGGTCAACGCGATGAACAGCATCAACGCCAAGTTCATCGGCATTGATTCGGGATTCAAGTGCGACGGCACCGAAGACGAGAATGGCAATTGCGATTCGACCTATTCGCCGACGAATTACACTCAGAACGATTTCCTCGCTGTGGCCGAGGCGACCGCTTCCCTCGATCTCAACGGCAACGCGTTCCTCTATCATACCGGCGACTACAGCGGGGCGGGGCTTTCCGGGCAGATAGCGGACGCAGTTAAGCAGCTGACGACCTTCATCGAAAAGGACATCACCACTTCCACTGAATCGGATGAAGAGTGCGACGGCCACAACGCAGCCGAGTTCGTGGTTTCGGCAAAACCGAACAAGGCCGATCCCGCCGCCGGTTACGCGAGCAAGGATGAGACGACCTTCTACAAGGTCCACCCCGGCACCGAAGTTTACTTCGACATCCACTTCCACAACGATTTCTGCAAGAACACCTCTCAGGAACCGAAGGTGTATAAGGCGCGCATCAGAGTCCTCGGTGAAGGGGCGTTCCTCTCGTCGCGGGAGGTGCGCGTCATCGTTCCGGGCGTAAGCGCCGAATAGCATTAGTGTCCATGGGGAGGTTGCGTGCCATGGCAAGAACGCTCTCTTTTCTTTCTATTCTTTTCGCCGCCATGTTTCTGACTGCCACCGACGCCTGCTACTATGGCAACGGCAAGAGGTACTGCATGCTCCGCGTTGGCAACGCGGTCGCCTTCCACGGTGGCGAACTCATGCCGCTTACGGGAGAACTCGGTATCCGTTTCAAGGACGGCGTGCCTCCGGCAAAAAGGGAGAAACTCCTCGCGCTCTTTGCGCTCACGCCGGTCGAGAGCCTTCCCGGTCTGCCACACTATGTCAAGGTGCGGGTCAAACCGGGAAGCGATCCGTTTACTGTGGGACAACGGTTAGTCGAAACCGGTATGGTGAAGTGGGCACAGCCGGTATGGTACGAGAAGGTGCGGCTCCTCGCAACGACGCCGAACGACACCTACTACGGCGAGGCGTGGCACCACGCGATGATCCACAGCCCCGAGGCGTGGGACACGACCAGCGGCGATCCGCGCGTCATCGTGGGGATTGTGGACAGCGGCGTTGACACCCAGCACCCCGACCTCCTCGCCCACCTCCTCCTCGGACAGAGTTTCGTTCCCACCGAACCGTATGTCGATCCGCAACTGAGCGGGACAAACTTCACCGCCTACTCACGGGCACACGGAACGGCGGTCTCCGGTGTCGCCGTCGCGAACGGCAACAACGGCTTCGGTGTCGCCGGCGTGTGCTGGGACTGCAGTCTCCTACCGGTCAAATACCTCGGCAACGAGGTCATCATTCCCAACGACCGGAAACTGGCCGCGCTCACTTGGACGGTGGACAACGGCGCGTGGGTCATCAACAACTCGTGGCTCATCAATCAGGACAAGGACGCCAACGATGCCTGCAAGACGAACATTCCCTACGACAACTACGCCGGCGAAGCGGTCGCCTACGGAAAAACCTACGGCCGCGGCGGGCGCGGCACGGTGATGGTCTTCGGCGCCGGCAACTCGGCCTGCGATACCGCAGCGAACGACAACTTCAAGAACCTCCACGGCGACATCCTCGTCGTTGCGGCGCTCCGCTCGACCGGCGACATCACCGACTATTCGAACTACGGCATCTACATTGACATCGCGGCGCCGTCCGGATTCGACATGGTGGACAACAAGGGGCTCGTGACGACCGACTGGACCGCCGCCGGGTTCGGCTACAATCCCCACTTCATGAATGACCTTCCCGACCAAGCCTACACCAAGTTCTTCAGCGGGACATCCGGCGCGACGCCGGTGGTGAGCGGCGCGATAGGGCTCATGCTCTCGGTGGCACCCTACCTCACCCACGAGGAGGTGATCGCCTGCGTCAAGAACTCGGCGAGCCCGGGGACCAAGCCCTGCCCCTACGGCGAGGATGCCCGATGCTACGGCGCCGGCGTACTCAATGTGCAGGCGATGGTCGAGAACGCGAAGAACGGCCTGTGCGGCGGGACCCCCGAATGTTCGGGGCCGGGCGACTGTGGTGAAGGGATGGACTGTTGGAACGGCATCTGCGTCGGGGACGGTACCGCGGCCGACAACGACGCGATGCCGGATGAGACCATGACCGACACGACGGGAAGCGACGACCAGTACCCCGACGACACGGTCACCGATGATCAACTGCCCGATGAGCCCACAACGAACGACGAAACCGCCGCCGATGTGACCACCGGGGAGGATCAGTCATTCCAACCCGATGAACAGGCATCCGACGGGACGACGGGTGAGGATGAGGATACCGTCGTCGGCGAGGACGAGAGCGGGTGCGGCTGTTCATTGCTCTGACACTTTTTAAGGAGGTCCCCATGCGCTGTATCCTCCTTTCCTTCTTGCTGTTGTCCACCGCGTGCCTTCCCGCAGGCGATGCTTGCTATTATGGCGGCGGCAAGAGCATCTGCATGATGCGGACGGGCGACATGGTCTCGTTCCGTGGCGGCGAGCCGATGAAACTCACGGGCGAAATCGGCATACGGTTCCATGACGGGACGACCGAACGGGAGCGTGACGCGCTTCTTAAGGCGTACGGGTTGACGGCTGTCCTGACCTATCCCGACTGGCCGGTCTATGTGAAGGTGGAAATACCGGCGGGCACCGACGGGTTCCGCCTGTCGCGATTACTGGTGGAACGCGGCGAAGCGAAGTGGGCCCAACCGGTGTGGATACAGAGGGTGGAGTATCTCTCCACGGTTCCTAACGACACCTTCTACACGAACCAGACCTGGCACCATGAAATGATACGCTCTCCCGAGGCGTGGGACACTACGACCGGCGATCCGCGCGCCATCATCGCGATCCTCGACTGCGGCACCGACACGCAGCATCCCGACCTATGGCCGAACCTGCTCATCGGGACCAGTTTCGTCCCGACCGAGCAGTATGTCGACCCGAACATGAACTCCATCGCCGGCTACCAGATGGCGCACGGGACTGCGGTCACGGGGCTCGCGGCGGCGAAGGGCAACAACGGCTTCGGGGTCGCGGGCGTCTGCTGGGACTGCATGATACTGCCGATCAAGTATTCGGGCGCCGCCGAACTCGGCTTTCCGAACGACCGCAAGTTCAACGCGATGAAGTGGGCGGTCGACAATGGCGCGTGGGCTATTAACAACAGCTGGAAGATAGCCCCCGACACGGATGACAACTACAACTGCATCACGGTCGCCTATGACAACTATGTTACCGAGTCGGTGCAGTACGCGGCGCAGAACGGGCGCGGCGGCCGCGGCACCGTCGTGGTGTTCGCCTCGGGGAACGAGGGGTGCAGCACCGACCTTAACGAGAACTTCCAGACCGACGATCTCGTCGTGGTGTCGGCGCTCGCCGCCAACGGCGCGATAGACAGCTACTCGAACTACGGACCGGCGACCGACATCGCTTCCCCAGCCGGATATGATCTAACGATCGATATGCGTGGCCTCACGACGACCGACTCGACCCTCGCGGGGAAGGGTTATAATCCGCACTACGCCAACGACCTTCCCGATCAATCCTATACTAAGTTCTTCAGCGGCACCTCGGGCGCCGCGCCGCAGGTGACCGCGGCCGTCGCGCTGATGCTCTCGGTCGCGCCCTATCTTACGGCGGCCGAGGCGATCGCCTGTCTCAAGTCGTCGGCGAGCACGCCGACCCAGCCCTGCAAGTACGGCGACAGTTCGCTGTGCTACGGTGCCGGCATCCTCAATGTGCAAGCGATGGTCGAGAACGCAAAGAACGGTCTGTGCGGCGGGACGCCCGAATGTTCGGGACCCGGCGACTGCGGCGACGGTAAAGACTGTTGGAACGGTATCTGCGTCGGGGACGGCACCGTGACCGACACCACCGCGCTGCCGGATGAGACCGTGACCGACACGACGGGGAGGGATGCCCAGTACCCCGACGCCACGGTCACCGACGGTCACTCGCTCGCCCA
>CAYNMQ010000137.1:4969-5858 GCA_964398245.1 uncultured Spirochaetales bacterium
GTGTCCGCTCTTCTGTTCTTGTGCCTGTTGCTCGCCGTTTCGTGCGGCGATGAGGGCACGAAGACCATTCCTGCCAACGCTCCGGTGCCCGACGAGAGCGCCGTGACCGACGACACCGTGACCGATGACACCGTCGTCGACGACACGGTCACCGACGATCAATCGCTCGACGAACAAATAGCGAACGACGAAACCGCCGCCGATGTGACCCCCGGGGAGGATCAGTCAGCCCAGCCCGATGGAGAGGTATCCGACGAAACGACGGTGGGAGACGAAGACACCGTCGTTGGCAAGGAAGAAAGCGGCTGCGGGTGCACGATCATCTTCTAGGCAAGTTCTTGCTTTCGTAACGCCTGCTACTACAATGAGGCATACTCGCCGACGAAGGAGTATGCGATGAGAGTTTTTGTCCTTTGTCTGTTTTTCGTTATTGCGACATTCGCCGAGGCGGCCCATGTGTACCGTGCCGATGGCTCGTCGTTCACCGTCGAGCGGGCACCGCACCTTGCCGCCATCGAAGAGCACGCAACGACCGCCAGCTCGGTTCCGTTCAATGAACGGTGGCGTAAGGGAACGCTACGCTACACCAACCGGCAACAGAGCGCCGCCCAGCCCGTCTAACGGCTCGGCAGCGGCTACCTCATCGCACGCCCCGACATATTTTGGCGCGGCAATGAAGACCCGCGACGGCTCGCACGCGATTTTGGCCTCACCCTCGTTGAGATACTGCCTGCTTACGGTCTCTACAAATTCACCACCAGCGACGACTCGGTAACGGTGGCTCAGCGGATCGTCGAACAGAAGCGCGGTTTCGCCTTCCCGAACCTCGTGCGCACGGTGCGGCCAACGCTCTCCATTCCTCCAGACCCCTACTACGCCTCGTACCAGT
>CAYNMQ010000138.1:0-4505 GCA_964398245.1 uncultured Spirochaetales bacterium
TACACCGCGCTCCGGGTGACCAATCCCGCGCTCGGCGACGAACCGTTCAACCTCGTCCTCGAGGTGGCCCAGCATCTCGGCGAGAACGGGGTGCGCGCCATCGCGATGGACTCGACCGACGGACTCGTACGCGGCGCCGAGGTCCGAAACACCGGCGCTCCGATCACCGTTCCGGTCGGCGAAACGGTGCTCGGACGCATCATGAATGTCGTCGGTAAGCCGGTCGACGAAGGCGGCCCTCTTGAAAGCGACACCCGGCTTCCCATTCACCGCAAGCCGCCTTCTTTGCGTGAACAGAGCGTCTCTCTCGAGGCATTCGAGACTGGCATTAAGGTCGTTGACCTTCTCGCCCCCTACCTCAAGGGTGGCAAGATCGGTCTCTTCGGCGGCGCCGGCGTCGGCAAGACGGTGCTCATACAGGAACTCATCCACAATGTCGCGACGCACCATGGCGGCTACTCGGTCTTCGGCGGCGTCGGCGAACGAACCCGCGAAGGGAACGACCTGTGGCTCGAGATGAAACAGTCGGGCGTCATCTCGAAAACGGCGCTCGTCTTCGGTCAGATGAACGAACCTCCGGGAGCTCGCGCGCGGGTCGGACTCACCGCGCTCACCGTCGCCGAGCACTTCCGCGATGAAATGCGTCAGGATGTTCTGCTGTTCATAGACAACATCTTCCGCTTCGTGCAGGCCGGTTCCGAGGTCTCGGCGCTCCTTGGCCGCATGCCGTCGGCGGTCGGCTACCAGCCGACGCTCGCCACCGAGATGGGAGAACTGCAGGAACGCATCACCTCGACGCAGAACGGCTCCATCACCTCGGTGCAGGCGATCTATGTTCCCGCCGATGACCTCACCGCCCCGGCGCCGGCGACCACCTTCGCCCATCTCGACGCGACGACGGTCCTCTCGCGCGACCTCGCCGCAATGGGCATCTACCCGGCGGTGGATCCGCTCGATTCGACCTCGCGCATCCTGACGCCCGAAGTGGTGGGACAGGAGCACTATCTCGTCGCCCGCCGCGTTCAAGCGATACTTCAGCGCTACAAGGACCTGCAGGACATCATCGCGATCCTCGGCATGGAGGAACTCTCGGAAGAGGACAAGACCATCGTCTATCGCGCCCGAAAGATACAGCGATTCCTTTCCCAGCCGTTCCATGTCGCCGAGGCGTTCACCGGCACGCCGGGCAGATTCGTCAAGCGCGAAGAAACGGTCCGCGGCTTCAAGATGCTCGTGGAAGGGGAACTCGATCGGTATCCCGAAGCGGCGTTCCTGCTTGTCGGCACCGTCGAGGAGGCGATAGAAAAGGGCGAGCGCCTGCTCAAGGGGAAGTGAGCGAATGACCTTGAATCTCCGCGTCATCACCCACTCGAAGACGGTGTTCGCCGGAGAGATCGTCTCGGCCACGCTCCCCGCCGTGAACGGCGCGATGGGCATCCTGCCGCGCCACATCCCGTTCGTCACGCTCCTCGACACCGGCGTCGTGGCGGCGCACCGCCCCGACGGCACGCTCTTCGAGTGCACCGTCTCCTCGGGAAGCGCCTATCTCGTCAATGACGACCTCACCGTCTTCGCCGACGCGGCGGAGACGCTCGAGACGATAGACCTCGACCGCGCCCGCGCGGCTCTTGCCGCGGCCCGCGAGTGGATGGAACGGCACCGGCACGACCCCATTCTCTATGCCGCCGGTGCCAAGTTCCTCCGGCGCGCCCAGAACCGCATCGCCTTCGTCGAGAAACGGAAGAAGAGCGCGGGGGGCACATGAACTCTCGACACAGGAGAGACTTCCCGCATCTTGGAACAAGCATCGCCACCGGGATGCTTTTCCTCTTTATGGAACTGTCTCCCCTCCTCTCCCTTTTCCCCAACACACTCGTGGCGCTGAGCGAAGAATATCTTCTGCCGGTCTCCTTACAGGGAAAAACCGACCTCGCCTATACCCGAGAGATCTCTCTCGAACAGACCGTCATCCGGACATTTTCCCAATATGTCTCAACGCCCCCCGTCTTCTTTCGTTGCTACAAGCGCGTTGAGCCTTCCGTTCGGCTTTTCCCCGGACACTTCGAAAAGGAACAGCGTCCCCTCTCGGGGGAAGAACATATCCTGAGCATCGCCCCCAAGCTCTCGCCGCCGCACATTTCCTGACCTGAGAGCATGCCCCGTTTTCAGAAAGAAGACGGGCAGACAGTGCAACGAACACTTTTTTAAAGGAGATCGTTATGTTGCAACATATCTTAGGAACCATCGTGTTCGTACTCTCGCTCGGGTTCTCCTATGTCGGATGGATCCTGATGGACGAAGCGGTAAGCGGCGCCGTTCTCGGATTCCTCCTCATCGCGGCGCCCGGTTTTTATTATGTGTATGAAGTGATGCCCGTTCAACAGGCCCGCAAGCGGGCACTCCGGGAAGATGAAGAACGATCCAATAAGACGGGAGGCACGCCATGATAGCGCTGGGAATATTGACGCTTCTCTTCTCCGGCATGGCGGCGGCGATCGGCTGGCTCTGTTTCGGCACTCTCGCCGGAACCCTCGGATCTTTGGGCGGAGCGCTGGCAATTGGCCTGTATCTCATGTATCGTCACCGTCAAGATGCAAAAGAAGAGCCTCCTCAAGAACATGATGAGAACCATGGTGTTTGAACGGACGCCTTCCGCTTCCTTGCTTTGACTCCTCTCGCCGCTAGAATCATACCATCATGTCGGAGGAACATATGTCTTTTTATATTCCATGGATCGTCTTCGGCGCGGTGGTCGCCACAGTGTTCATCGTTGACTTCTTCTTCGTCAACCGCACGCCTCACCACATCAGCATCCGCGAATCGCTTTTGATGACCGCCGCTATCGTCGCGGTGGCCATCCTCTTCGGCGGCTATGTGTATCTCATCCGCGGGCCCGAGGCGATGAGCCTTTTCTTCACCGGATACCTCATCGAATATGCCCTTTCGGTCGACAATCTCTTCGTCTTCATCGTGCTTTTTTCCCTTTTCAAGGTCCCCCCTCTCTATCGGCACCGGGTCCTCTTCTGGGGCATCCTCTTCGCCATCGTCACACGGGGGGCATTCATTTTCTGCGGCATCGCGATCGTCTCGCGTTTTCACTGGATGCTGTATCTGCTGGGTGCTTTTCTCATCTATACCGGCATCAAACTCTTCTTCCATCGCGAGCAAGATGATGCCGCTTCGATCATGGACAGTTGGCTTTTCAGATCCGTACGCCGAGTCGTTCCCTGCACCCGGGACATTGCCAGCAAGTCCTTCTTCGTCCGCGACGGCGCCCGACGATGTGCGACACCTCTCTTCATGTGTCTTCTCGCGATAGAGATCACCGACATCCTTTTCGCCATTGATTCGGTTCCCGCCATCATCGTCGTGTCGCGCGACCCCTTCATCGTATTCACCTCGAATCTTTTCGCCGTCCTTGGTCTTCGATCCCTCTACTTCGCGCTTTCCGGCGCGATGGTCCTTTTTCGCTTTCTCAACTATGGACTTGCGGTAATACTCGTCTTCATCGGCGGAAAGATCCTTCTAGAGGGTGTTTGGGAAATGCCGACAACGATCTCTCTGGCGGTGGTCGGCGCCGTTCTCGCCATCTGCGTCGCCGCCTCGCTGCTGTTCCCTGCCTCTCGAAACGGAGAGAAGGAAGAGTGAGCAAAGAAAAGGTATCCTTTACTTTCGAAACGACGAGTCTATCATGTTTCTGTCCGTTCTTCGTGAGGAGGATCCTCTATGAGAGGCAGTTGGAAAGCGCTCGTGTACCTCGTGCTCGCCTTCGAGATCCCGTTCCTCACCGTCGTCGGATTCTTCGTGGGTAGACAGGTGGACGCCGCCTTCGGGATGCCCGACGCCAACATCTTCGCCGGGATCGGTATCGTGGCCGGCCTCTACGGCTGTTGGGTGACATTCAAACGGTTCCGCGACTTCGTCGAACAGAAGGACGCCGGCGACGATGACGGAGACATCTGACGATGCACGGTGCCTATCTCTTTGACCTCATCGGCATCCCGATTCGTTTCCAGCCCATCGCCGGATCGCTTCTCGTGTGCCTTCTCGCGATAGGAGGCGGCATCACGCTCCGTCGTTTCTATCACCGCCATGATGGCATCGTACCATGCAAGGGGGTCCATCTTGCCGCGGTAGTCGAATATCTCGTCGAGTCGCTTCGCTCGTTCATCGCCTCGATCCTTGGGTCTCACGCCGGCGACTTCGAGAGACTCCTCATCGCTATTTTTTCCTTCATTCTTATTTCCAATCTCCTTGGACTCGTGCCGGGGCTCATAGCCCCGACGACCAGCATGTCGGTCAACCTCTCGATGGCACTCGTGGTATTCGTTTACTACAACTACATCGGCATAAAACATCACGGGTTCAGCTATGTCCGCATCTTTCTTGGGCCGGTCTGGTGGCTCGCGTTCCTCATGCTTCCCATCGAGCTCATTTCCCACCTCGCCCGCATCCTCTCTCTCACTCTCCGGCTCACCGGCAACATGAGCGGCGAGCATGCGGTG
>CAYNMQ010000138.1:4515-5542 GCA_964398245.1 uncultured Spirochaetales bacterium
CCCTCTTCGGCTCGCGCGTTCCTATCGGTCTGCCGGTGGTGTTCATGTTCCTCGGCCTGCTCGTCGCTATCTTACAGGCTTTCGTGTTCATGACCCTTTCGGCGATCTATATTCTGCTTTCGCTCGAATTGGACCACTGATGATAGGAGAAAAAGTCATGCTCAAGAAAACGATCGCGTTTCTCGGGACATTGTGCGCTATGGCGCCGCTTCTGGCCGAGGAGACGGCCGCATCTTCTTTCGGAGGACTCGAAAAGGGGCTCGTCGCGCTCGGCGCGGGGCTAGCCATCGCCCTCGCGGCGTTGGGTGGCGGCATCGGTCAAGGCAGGGCCGCAGCAGCAGCGATGGAGGGAACGGCGCGCAATCCCGAAGCGGGCAAGCGCATCTTCATCTTGCTCATCCTTGCGCTCGCCCTCATCGAGTCGCTCGTGATCTATGCGCTCGTCGTCTCGTTCTCGCTGATCGGGAAGATCTGAGGCTCACACCTCGGGCGGCGTGGACGGCACGGTGCGTCGGGCACGGTACGAGGCGACCATCCGCCTCACGACGAAATAGGTCGGTATCGCCGCGATGATGCCCACGATCGCACCGCCGATCCAGGTGCAGATGAAGATGTCCAAGAGGAAGTCCTTCCCCTCAGTAAGAAGAGCAAAAAAACCTGAGAGCGTGTCACGCCCCTCGAAGGCAGCTTTGAAGTCTTCGTAGGAAAGCACCTTTTCGATACGCCAAAAGAAGGCGCCGACCCAGTAGGTGAAGGCATACATCGGGATGAAGGTGAGCGGGTTGGTGATCCAGACGCCTGACGCGGCGGCGAACCGGTTGGCCCGGAACGGCCACACGAGAATGAGAACGACCGCCATCTGTATCCCCATGATGGGAAGCCAGCCGACGAATATGCCTGCGGCGAGACCGAGCGCTATCTCGTGCGGCGTCGCGTGCTGGGTGGCCAATTTGACCGCCCATTCGCGCACTTTTTGAAAAAGCGAACGCATGTTATGAAAGATGTCTGTCCGAGGCAGATGTCCGTT
>CAYNMQ010000138.1:5552-5855 GCA_964398245.1 uncultured Spirochaetales bacterium
GCGTACCACGCGAGCACCTTGAGCAGGTTGCCGCCGATGACCTGCGTGTAGGGCGCATCCACGATACTGCTGTGGAGATTCCCGTTGAAGTCGCGGCTCACGAGTTCCTCGTCCGACACGGCGAGAATGCCTTTGAGCTCACCGGCGGCGTACTCACGGAACTTGGCGTTCACCTCTTCCTTGGTGACATTGTTCTCGAGCTCGTACACCGCGTCAACGAGCGAGACATTCGGCGTCGGGACGCGCACCGAGATGCCGGCGAACTTCCCTTTGAGTTCGGGGATGACGAGGCCCACCGCCTTG
>CAYNMQ010000139.1:0-5837 GCA_964398245.1 uncultured Spirochaetales bacterium
AACGGATCGCCAATCGGGCGTTTCTTCCCATGAAACAGCACTATGAAATAAAACTTCACTAACTCCTCTACATCTTCTTCGAACTGACTCACCGCTGTAATCTTGCCTGCATCCACTGCGGCAGCGACTGCCAGAAGGACGACAAGAAGCCCGATCTTCCGATGGACAAGATCCTTGAAACGCTCGACGGCATCAAGACAAAATACGACTCCCACAAAGTGCTGGGTGGCCTGGCGGGCGGCGAGCCGACGATATACCCCGGCGTTTGGGAACTCGGCAAGGAGATCATCAGGCGCGAATTCCCGTGGGGCATGGTGACGAACGGCTACGCGTGGGACGCCGACATGATACAGAAGGCGAAGGCAGCGCGGATGCACTCGGTCACCGTGTCGCTCGACGGACTCGAAGAAAGCCACAACTGGCTGCGCGGCGACAAGAAGTCGTTTCGGAAAGCGCTCCACGCGATAGAACTTCTCATCAACAACCCCTTCTACCGCGTGATGGATGTGATCACCTGCGTCAACAAGCGTAACATCGGCGAAATTGATGCGCTCTACGACCTTCTCCGTTCCATGGGGCTCAAACGGTGGCGCTTCTTCACCATCTCGCCCATCGGCCGCGCGGTACAGACCCCCGATCTGTTCCTCGACAAGGATCAGTTTCATTATCTCATGCAGAAGATAATCGCCTACCGCCGCAGGCCGGGGATGAGGGTCACCTATTCCGAATCGGGATATCTCGGCTGTTACGAACGCCGTGTGCGTTCTCATGACTGGTTCTGCCGTGCTGGTGTGAATGTTGCGGGCATTATGGTCAACGGCGATATTCTGGCCTGTCCCAACATAGACCGCCGGTTCAAGCAGGGCAACATCTTCGAGCAGCCCTTCATCGAGGTTTGGGAGCATGGCTACAAGGACTTCCGCGATCGCAGATGGATGCGGACCGGCGACTGCGTGAAATGCTCCGAATGGCGGTTATGTCAGGGAAACCCGATGCACTTGTGGGACCTCGATAATAACTGTACCAAGCTCTGTCACCTCAGACAATTCGAACTCGATCGTCCGTTCTGTGGCCCGCTGTCCCGTTAGTCGGTCCGCCAGCCCCGTTTCCGAAGGAATTCATCAACCATCGAGTAGATGCTCGGGATGAGTATCAGCGTGATGAGGGTCGAGAAGGCGAGTCCGAAGACGACGGCGATGCCCATGGGGTTGAAGACCTCGTGTGATTCGCCGCGCATGAGGGCGAGCGGTATCATGCCGAAGATGGTGGTGGTCGCCGTCATGAGGATGGGGCGGAGGCGGCGCGCACCGGAGAAGACGAGCGCCTCATCGGTGGAGAACTTGTGCTTTTCCCGCTGTATCTTGGTGTAGTCTATCAGCACGATGGCGTTGTTGACGACTATGCCGACGAGGATGACCATGCCGAGGAAAGCGGGCACCGAGAGCGAGTGACCCGTAAGAAGAAGCCCGATGAGGACGCCGCTTATCGCGAAGGGTATCGAGATGATGATGACGAGCGGGTCAACGAACGACTCGAACTGCGCCGCCATCACGAGATAGACGAGCAGGATGCCGAGCAGGAGAAGGCGCAAAAGATCGCCGGTCGTCTCCTGTTCCTGCTTGAGGTTTCCGCCGTAGATGACGCCGACATCGGCGGGGATGTCGGCGCGGGCGACCGCCTTTTTCACCTCTTGCGATATCTTGCTGATGGGGGTGTTGCCTTCGAGCCGTGCGCCGACGGTCACGATCCGTTCGCGGTTCTGGCGGTTGATGACGAGCGAGGTGATCCCCTCGCTCACCGTGGCGACATCCTTGAGTTTGACGGTGGCGCCGAAGAGCGTCTTCAGTTCGAGTTCCTTGAGTTGTTCGATGCTCATCCGGTCCGATTTCTGATAACGCACCATGATGTCGAATTCGTCGCCTTCCTTGCGGAAGACCGAGGCGGTATCGCCATAGAAGGCGCTTCTGACCGCTCCTGCGATCATGGCCGTCTTGAGGCCGACCTGACTTGCCCGCACGCGGTCTATCTTGACCTCGATCTGCGGCTTGAACGACTCGGCGTCGTTCGAGAGGTCTATGAGTCCCGGTATCTTGGCCAGTTCGACTTGGAGCCGCTGCGCGGCGTCGGTCAGTTTGTGAAAATCCTTATGGGTCAATTTGACGGTTATCGGCTTCTCGCCTCCTGCCGCGATGCCCGACATGATGGGAGAGGAGGTGACGATGTCCAACTTCTCGATGCCCGGTATCTCGCGGGTTATCCGTTCGCGTATCCGCTGGGCGTAGTACTTGACGCTCCGGTCCCTCTCCGCTTGGGAGACCAGTTTGGCGCCCGCGGTTCCCGAATTGGTGTCCTGCACCTTCTGCGCGAATCCCGAGTCGTCGGGACCGCCGCGGAGGAAGGTCCTCACGAGGTGGCGGGCGGGGATCTCTTCACGGACGATGCGCTCGATGTGCTGACCGACCGCGAGCGTCTGGTCGCTCCGGGTGCCGAGCGGCAGTTCGAATTCTATCTGAAGGAAGCCTTCGTCCGATTCGGGTATGAAGTCGGTGCCGATCAGGGGAACGATGAGCAGAGAGAGCACGAAGATGGCGATGGCGATGGCGACGGCCTTCTCGCGATGGGCGAGCGCCATTTCAATGATGCGCGTGTAGAGTCGTTCGGCACCGGCGAGAAACCGCTCGCCGAACCGGAAGAACCAGTTGTCGGCTCGTTGCGTGTTTCCGGAGATCTCGAGGATGCGCGAACTGGTCATCGGGGTGAGCAGGAGCGCGCAGAGGAGCGAAGCCGAAAGGGTGAGGATGATGACGCCGGCGAGTTGCCCGAAGAGGACCCCGACGAGTCCCTTCACGAAGAAGAGCGGCGTGAATATCACGATGGTGGTGAGGGTCGAAGCGAGAATGGCGCTTCCCACTTCGGTGGTGCCGCTCACCGCTCCCTCCATCTTCGAGGCGCCGCCCTCGATGTGGCGCGTGATGTTGGCGAGCACGACGATCGAGTTGTCCACCACCATGCCGATGGCGAGGGAGAGTGCCATCAGCGAGACCATGTTGAGCGTGTAGCCGAATCCGTACAGGAAGGCGAACGCGATGATCATCGAGGCAGGTATCGAGAGCATGATGATGAAGCTCGAGCGGAAACGCCGGAGGAAGAACAGAACGACGAGGATCACGAAGAAGCAGGCGGCGAGAACGGCGTTGGAGAGGTTCTTCACCATTCTTACGATGAATTCGGAGGTGTCGAGGAGGACGGTTATCTTGAATCCTTCGGGGAGCCGCGGCTCTATCTCGGCGAGCTTCTTCCGCACGGCGTCGGCGATGGCGTCGGTGTTCGCCCCCTTCTGCTTCTGCACCATGCCGAAGACCATGTATTCGCCGTCCTTGAGGGCGAACTGGCGGCTGTCCTCGCTTCCCCAGAAGACCCGCGCGACATCCTTGATGCGGATGAGTCCGACGGGGGTGCTCGCGATGATGGTTTCCTCTATTTCGGCAGGATCCTTGTATTCGCCGGGGACCCGGATCGTGTAGTCGAGATCGCCGATCTCGATGTTGCCGGCGGGAAGCGAAAGGTTCTCGGCGCGGATGGTGTTGGTGATATCGCTCAGGGAGAGGTTGAGCGCCGCAAGCCGCTGTTTTTCGATCGAGACGACGATCTGTTTCTGCATCTGGTTGAAGGTCATGACCGAGCCGACGCCCGGTATCCGCTCGAGAGGGCTGATGATGAGGTCGTCTATCTCGTCGAACTTGTAGCGGATGTCCTCGGTCGAGGAGGTGACCGCGAGGAAGACGATGGGCATCATGCTGAGGTCAAACTTGAAAATGAGCGGGTCGTCGGCGCCGTCAGGCAGGAAGCCCTTTGCCATGTTGAGGATGTCGCGGATGCTGTTGGTCGCCTCATCGAGGTTGGTGCCGTAGGAGAATTCGCAGATGACGGTCGAAACATTCTCCATCGAACGGCTGTAGACATTCTTCACGCCGGCGGTCGAGGAGAGCGCCGATTCGACGACTTTGGTGACTTTCTCTTCGACCTCCTCCGATCCGGCGCCGCGGTACACGGTGATGACCGAGATGTAGGGGGCCTCGACATCGGGCATGAAGTCTATGGGAAGGTCGATGAGCGAATAGATGCCGAAGAGCGCCATGATGGTGAAGACGACCGAGACGAGTACCGGCCGCCGGACGGCGAAACGCGGAAGGTTCATGAGCGCCTCCTTACTTGGTTGGCGCCGTCGGCGTGACGACCGTCACCTTCTGGCCGGTTTCGAGCCGCCTGCCGCCGCCGACGACGATCTCTTCGTCCCCGGTCAGACCGCTCGTGACGATCGCGAACCCTTCGACGGTGCCGCCGAGGAATATCTCCTTGGGGAAGACGCGGTCCTCGGCGTCCTTGACATAGACGACCCCCGCCTCGTTGTCGCGGGTGAAGACGGCGTTACGCGGGATGACGAGGTATTCGCGTTCGGGGAGTGAGAGACGCACCCTGACCGTCATCCCCGGTTTGAACTTCATCTTCGGGTTGTCCACGAGGAACTCGACCTTCACGCTCTTGGTGACGGGATCCACCTTGCTGTTGATGAAGTTGACCTTCGCGGGGACCGGGTCGTCGGGGAACGGGTCGAAGACGACCTGCGCGGTGGTGTCGGGTGAGATGCCGCCGATCTCGAGTTCGCTGATGAAGACCTGTATCCTCAGTTTGTCTGCCTGCACGATCTCGAACATCGGGCGCGGACTTGCGGGGGATGCCATCTCACCGATCTCGCCGTTGCGGGCCGCCACATGGCCCGAAAAGGGGGCGGTGATGGCGGTGTAGCGCACCTGACGGAGGTTCCCTTCGAGCGCCGTCGCCGCGACATTGCGCTGTGCCTTGGTGAGCGCGAGCGCCGCCTGCGCCTGCTGATAGCCGGTTCTCACCTGTTCGAACTCACTCTCGGAGACGCTCCCGTTCTCGCGCAGTTTCTTGAATCGTTCATAGTCGGCGCTTATCTTGGCGAACGCTGCCTCTGCCTGCTGGATGCCCGCTTCCGCCGCCTCGAGTTGGGATCGCGAGGCGTTCACGGCAACGGCGTAGTCGCTGTCGTCGAGTTGCGCGAGCAGTTGTCCTTCCTTGACGGGGTCACCTTCTTTGACCACAAAACGCCGGATCGTGGCGGGGACCTTCGGATTCAGGTAGGCGGCGCGAAAAGCCGTTGCCGTCGAAGCGGTCTCGAACGAGCGGCTGAACTTCCTCTTTTCGGGCCTGGCGATGACGACCGCCGGCGCCTGCACTCCATTCTCGGCGGCGGCCTCGGTGGAGCAGGCGAAAGCCAGCAGGCCTATCGCCGCGCCGAGGAGAAGGGTAAGGATGGTGAAACTGCGCGTTTTCATGGGGTGTTCCTCCGTGGATTTTCGGAACGGCAAGCCTCTCCCACCACCCCGGTGGACAAAGTCTCGGCAAGAAAAGCGGCGATCCGGGCATCGCTCACGATCTCGCGTACATCGTCCGCCGTGTGGGCGACCGATGCGACCTTGCGACTCATGTAGAGAAAACCTTCGATGAGCAGGAACAGGAGCGACGCACGCCGCCGTATTTCCGATTCGGAGACGCCGCAGGGAGCGAGCACCGCCGCCAGCAGTTGTTCCAGATAGCGCTGTTCGGAACGGTGTATCTCGATCATGCGAGCGACGAGGGCCGGTGAACTGAAGATGAAGCGCTCTATCTCTTCCATCATGTCGAGCGAGCAGTGAGAAAGGAACGAAAGGCCGAGCGATTCGTCGGAGAATATCTCCACCTGCAGGGTGATGCAACGATGGATCTTGGCGATGGGATCGGCGATCGGCTCGATATCTCGTTCGACGCTCTCC
>CAYNMQ010000140.1:0-5762 GCA_964398245.1 uncultured Spirochaetales bacterium
GCGCCCTCGACGAGGTGCTCAAGAAAGCCCGCGACCGGATAAAGGAGAAAACGATCGAGGGGGCGCCGCAGGCGCGCACCATGCATGTCGCCGGCAGAAAGGCCGAGGATGTCGCCGCGAAGCCGGAACTCTTCAAACTCCTCTTCTGGGACGAGATGCGCTGATCCTCAGTTCTTCTGCTCGATCGAACGCAGGAGTTCCTCTGCGACCATTTTGAGCCCCGCATCGTTCCAATGGATATCGTCGGGGATGAAGTAGCGGCGGAAGACCTCTGCGGACGGCAGGTCGTTGATAAAGAGGGGGAACAGGTCTATGAACTCGATGCCGCGCTCCTCGCAGAACTTCTTCCATGCCTCCTGTTGGCGCGAGGGGAGCTCGCGGCGCTCTATCTGGATGCGCCACGGATGCACGGAAATGTGGAGACGGATCCCTCTTTCGGAAAGCATTTTCCATAACTTATCGGTATAGTCGAGCGCCGAGGCGAGTCCCTCTTTTCCCCACCGTTCGAACTCCTGCTCATCGTGGGTCCAGAGCGGCCGCACCCGATAGTACTCGCCGAGACCGCCCCAGAAGGGCGAGAACTCCGAGCGCGGGTTCTCCTTGAGGATGACGAAGCGGTCCCAGAGCGTCCGGAACAGGAAGGTGCGCTGATAAAAGAGAAGACGCACCTTTTCCACGAACGCGGGCGGCGGATCGTCATCGGGAACGAAGTAGGCATAGACCACCTCGTCTTGGATGTCGCCGATGTCTATGAGGAGGTACACATCGTCGGCGGTGAACCCCTGTTCGAGGAGATACTTGAAGCGCAGGTAGTGAAGTTTCGGCGAATAGGAGACGGTGCCGGCGGTGAGCACCTCGACCCCCTGCGGCGCGAGCCGTGCGGCGATGATGCCCGGTATCGTCTTCTCGTAGGGGTAGCCGACCCATTCGACGAACGAGTCGCAGGCGATCACGATACGCTTCCCGGGTGCTTTGAGCGAAACCTCACGCGGCTCTTTGTCCATCATGCCGAGAGAATTGGTCGTGGCACGGTAGGGAGTGCCGAATCCCCAGCGCGTCATTCGGTCTTCATAGGGCTTGAGGCCATGGTGGTACACAGGACTGTCACAGCGGAAGAGGTGTTCTTTCACCGTCGAAAGTCCGGCGGCGAGCACATCGAAGAGCGCGAGAAAGAACAGAATGATGATGAGATTGAACAACACGAGTTTCCGGGTCGGTGTCGTGCCGATGCGACGAAAAAGAAAAAGGAAAATGAGCGCAATGAGCGTAAGCGGATGAACCGCCATCGCAAGCAGGTATTCCACCGGGCGCTCCGCATCGGCTGTTTCGAAACCTCTTTTTGACACAAATCTTTTGATTTTTCAAGCAAAGACCGCTAATGTTGTCCCGCTGACAGACGGGTCGTATGGAGGTTCTGATGACATTCCTGACCTTTCCCCATCGGGAAGGAATCACCGAGATACACTGCGGGGTGCCGTTCAGCGCGCTTCTTCCCTCCTTTGACCGGCGGCGGACGATCATCGTCACCGATACGACGGTGGGACGGCTCTATGGACGGCAGTTCGACGGTTATCCGGTGGTGACCGTCGGGGAAGGGGAGAAGATCAAGACGCTCGAGACGGTGGAGAATGTCTGCCGCGCTTTTCTGGAACGCGAGATCGACCGCTCGTGGACGGTGCTTGCGGTCGGCGGCGGGATCGTCTGCGACATCGCCGCCTTCGCGGCCGCCGTGTGGATGCGCGGCGTGCGCTGTGCGCTCGTCCCGACGACGCTCCTCGCGATGGTCGATGCGGCGATCGGCGGCAAGAACGGCGTCAACTTCGACCGCTACAAGAACCTCGTCGGGACCATCCGTCAGCCGGATAAGGTCATCGTGGACGCCGGTTTTCTCAAGACCTTGCCGCGCCGCGAGATGCTGTGCGGTCTTGCCGAGATCATCAAGCACGGGCTCATCGCCGACGCCGCCTACTTCGCCGAAGTGGAGCGGACGCTCGGGGCGGGGCTCTCGCCCGAGACGCTCATCGCCCGTTCGATCGAGATAAAGATGACCGTCGTTTCGCAGGATGAGACCGAACGGGGGCTTCGCCGCATCCTCAACTTCGGGCACACGATCGGTCATGCGATCGAAAAACTCGACCCCTCGCGGGCGCATGGCGAGGCGGTCGCCGTCGGTATGGCGCTCGCGACGGAACTCTCGTGGCGCTACAACTACCTTTCCGCCGAGGATGTGTCGCGGGTGCATAATCTTTTCCTTCGCGTCGGGTTGCCGCTCAAGACCTCTTTGTCGGCGGGCGATCTCATGCGAACGATACGGCTCGACAAAAAGCGGCGCGGCGAGGCGATAGCCTTCATCCTCCTCGAACGGATAGGCAAGGCGAGCGTCGTCGAGATACCGCTCCGCGAACTGGAGGATGCCCTTGCGGTGGTGTGTGAGCGCCGGTGAAACAACGGTAAAACGGTGCCGGGAACTGCTCCGGCGTGCCCGATTCGCCGAGGTACGGCTCGATTTCATCGAAGACATTACGCCTGTGGCAGTGAGACTCCTCTTTTCGCCGGGTAAAGAACGGATCGCCACCTGTCGCGCAGGGCGTTTCAGCGACGCCGAGCGGCTTGCGCTTCTCAGCCGCGCGGTCGAAGCGGGTGCCGCCTACCTCGACCTTGATCTCGATAGCGATCTGAAACGGGGAAGTACGCTTTTTTCTCGGCGGCTCCTTCCGTTCGCGGAGAAGCGGGGCTGTCGTCTCGTCGCTTCGCGGCACTTCTTCGAAAAGATGCCCTCCGATCGCGTTCTCTTTTCGACCGTCCGGCGGCTTGCGGCCTTTGATCCAGTATTCATCAAGGTGGCGGCTCATGCCGAAACCGAAGAGGAGACGGCGCGACTCCTTGCCCTCATGGCGCTCGATGAGCGGGTCGTACCGGTCCCGATGGGCGAGTGGGGACCGGCGGGGCGCGTTGCGTCACTCCTGTTGGGGGCTCCCTTCACCTATGTCTCTCCTGAAGGGGGTCGGGCCACGGCGCCGGGGCAACTGTCTGAAAAAACAATAAAAAATGTCCTTAAAGCCTTGATACATTCTCCCGGTTGATAAAAGTGTCGTTTGTGCTGGACAAAACAAAAAAAACTGTTATAGTGTCGTTTGTATAAGACAAGTTTAGTATAGGGCGAAAAAGTGTCGGATGTGATGTACGATAGAAAGGATTACCTTGACGAGATAGATCCCTTCATCGGCAAACCGCTCGTAAAGGTTATCACCGGTATTCGCCGAGCCGGGAAAAGCACGCTTCTTCGTCTTCTGCAAAAGCATCTCCAAGAAAAAGGTATCCCCGAAGAACGCGTTCTCTACCTCAACATGGAATCACTCGACCATGCAGATATCAAAACGGGCTACGACCTTCACCGGTGGGTTCGGAGTAGACGGGGTGGTATAAAAAAAGGCGCTGAAAAGACGGTCCTTTTTGTCGACGAGATTCAGTATATCCACGAGTGGGAGCGAGCAGTCAACTCCCTCCTTGCCGACGATGAGGCAGATGTTTACCTCACCGGGTCCAACTCTCAACTCCTTTCCTCGGAGTTGGCCACCCTTTTGACGGGAAGGACGATATCGTTCGAAATCCAAACGCTCACCCTTTCTGAGTTTGCTTTGTTTCGTCGCCAAGACCCTCGTCAAGAAACGACCTTTCAAGAGTTTCTCCTCTACGGTGGTTTTCCGGGACTCCATCACTTCGATCTTTCTCTTCAACCCGCCTACCAATACATCTCTTCGATAGTGGACAGCATCCTCCTCAAGGATGTGGTCGCCCGGAAGGGAGTGCGCGATGTGGCACTCTTGGAGAAGATATTGTGGTATGTCGTCGGGAATGTTGGCTCTGTCTTCTCGGCCCGCCGTATCGCCGATTTTTTCAAAAATGAGCGGCGAACGCTCGGTATCGAAACGGTCTACAACTATCTTTCCTATCTCTGTGACGCTTTCCTTGTGCATCGGGTTCCTCGGTATGATGTGAAAGGACGCCAATTCCTCGAGGTAGGGGAGAAGTACTATCTGGGAGATCTCGGTATTCGTCATGCGTTGCTTGGGTACCGGGAACAGGATATCAATGCGTTTCTTGAGAACCTCGTTTATTTGGAACTTTTGAAGAGGGGATACACTGTCTACTTGGGGCGTTTCGACGATTATGAGATAGATTTCATCGCCGAACGAAACGGGCGCAAGATGTACCTCCAAGTCTGTTATCTTCTCGCAACGGAGTCGGTGCGCGAACGAGAGTTCAGACCACTGTTCCGCGTAGAGGATAACTACCCGAAATTCGTCCTGTCTTTGGACCGGCTTCCGGGAGGTTCGGAAGAGGGTGTGGAACGGTGGTATCTTCCCGATTTTCTCTGCGCTCAATGGTAACGAGGAGTGGTAAAAGATCACCATGTGCGGCATAACCGGATTCGCGGGCAACGGGACGCGTGACGACATTCGCCGCATGACCGAGGCGCTTGCCCACCGCGGCCCTGACGCCGACGGTTTCTGGCACGAGCCGACCGAGGGGGTTTTTCTCGGTCACCGGCGTCTTTCGATCCTTGACCTTACCGGTGGTGCCCAGCCGATGCGGACGAGCGACGGCGACCTTGTCATCGTCTTCAACGGCGAGATATACAATCACCTTGAGTTGCGAACCGAACTCGAAAAAGAAGGGGCGCCCTTTGTCACCGACCACGCCGACACCGAGGTGCTCCTCCATGCCTACCGCCGCTGGGGTGACGATTTCGTCAACAAACTCAACGGCATGTGGGCGTTTGCGCTCTATGACCGCCCGCGGAAAAGGCTCTTTCTTTCGCGCGACCGGTTCGGCAAGAAACCGCTCTTTTACACCCGGCAGGGAGATACCTTCGCCTTTGCATCGGAACTCTCTGCCCTTCGTCGCCACGGTTCACTCCATTTCTCTCTGGGCGAGAAAGGGCTCAAAAAGTACTTTGCCTACGGATACATACCGGCGCCGCATACCGTATTTACCGAGGTTTCGAAACTCCCGGGAGGCCACTCGCTTTCGTTTGATCTCGCTACCCGGGAACTGCGGGTGTGGCGCTACTGGGAGTTCGAGATAGAACCGTTCGAAGAAGCTCCTGATAATGCCGAAGAAAGATGGTGCGAGCAGATACGGGATCTCTTGAGCGCGGCGGTAAAACGACGGCTCATGAGCGATGTGCCGCTCGGGGTCTTTTTGAGCGGCGGCATCGATTCTTCGTCGGTCACCGCCTATGCGGTGCGCCACGCGGGCGCCGAACGGATGAAGACCTTTTGCATCGGCTTCACCGAAAGCGACTTCGATGAGTCGCGGTATGCGGCGAAGATAGCGAAACTGCTCGGGACTTCACACCACGAGGATATCTTGTCGCTCGAGATCGCGAGCGGACTCGTTCCCGAACTTGCCCGCCGGCTCGATGAGCCGATGGGTGACCCCTCGCTTCTGCCGACCTTTCTCCTGTCGCGCCACACCCGTCGCGAGGTGACGGTCGCGTTAGGGGGCGACGGCGGCGACGAACTGTTCGCCGGCTACGACCCGTTCCGGGCGCTTGCCGTATCACGACTTTACACTCGTATCATGCCGAAACCACTTCATAAAGCGGTTTCCTTTCTTGCCGCTCTGTTGCCGGTATCGCACCGTTATATGAGCCTCGATTTCAAGATAAAGCGGACGCTCAGGGGGCTCGAATACCCGTCGCATCTCTGGCCCGCCAACTGGATGTCCACGCTGCTACCGCACCAACTGACCGAACA
>CAYNMQ010000141.1:0-5733 GCA_964398245.1 uncultured Spirochaetales bacterium
GTTCGCGACAGGAGTTCTCAAGTTCAAGGAACTCCATGAGCCGGTTGCAAAGGGCGGTACGCCGCAGGTGGTCTGTATGGTCGCCGAGCGGCGGCCCCTTCCGGGCGGGGTCGAAGCGGTGCCGTGGCGTGAGTACCTCGCATGGATCGGTTCCCTCTGAAAAAGGAAGGGCATCGGAGTCAGTGGGGTCACATCTAAATTTTGCTATATTTCCCGCCACCGCGACGGGAAAGGTTCGCTTACCCGTCGATCGGTTTGACTTTTGCATAGAAATAGCGGTCACGGCGTTTTTCGTATAGTTGAGGATCGCCCATAAAGGTCGAGAAATTTCATGAAAAACGAAAAACAGGATCGACTTTTTACGGGAATTTGTAGTTGTTCATTTTTCTTGCCAAACGGTGGCGCGGTTACTATAACCCACCCCGGAACCGTTAGCGACTGGACACATAAGGAGAACGGCGCATGAACAAGACCCCGCTTTTCGAGACGCATCGGGCACTCGGCGCAACGATGGGGGAATTCGGCGGCTGGAACATGCCGCTCTGGTATCCCACGGGACAGATAAAGGAGCACATCGCGGTCCGCGAGGCGTGCGGGCTGTTCGACATCTGCCACATGGGCGAGTTTATGGTGACCGGGAGGGATTCGCTCGCTTTCTGGAACCGCCTGCTCACCAACGCCGTGACGACGATGACCGATGGTCAGGCGATGTACAACTTCATGCTCAACGAGCAGGGTGGTGTGGTGGATGACTGCATCGTCTACCGCTTCAACGCCGAACGCTGGATGCTCGTGGTGAACGCCGGCACGCAGGATGGCGACTACGAGTGGCTCAAGAAACATGCGACCGGCGATGTGAAGGTGGAGAACATCAGCGTCGCCACCGGCAAACTCGACCTGCAGGGACCGACCGCGCCGAAGGTCATCGCCAAACTCGTCGGCGCCGAGGCGATCGCCGAACTCAAGTTCTTCCGCTTCATCCCCGAAGTGACGCTCGGCGGGGTGAAGTGTCTCCTCTCGCGCACCGGCTACACCGGCGAGGTCGGCTTCGAGATATACTGTCCCATCGAGAAGACGAAGGCGCTTTGGGATCTTCTCGTCGAGACGGGCAAGGAGTTCGGCATCATGCCGGCGGGGCTCGGGGCACGCGACACGCTCCGGCTCGAGGCGGGCCTGCCGCTCCACGGCCATGAGATACGCCCCGACCTCCCGGCGGTCGGCACGCCGTGGGAGTTCGCGATAAACTACGAGCACGAGTTCATCGGCAAAAAGGCGCTCGAGGAAAAGAAAGGCGCCTTCTTCGTCTATCCCTTCGTCGCCGAAGGACGGCGCAAACCGGGTTCTCACGCGAAGGTCGTTGCCGAAGGAGCGGTCTGCGGCGAAGTGGTGAGCGATGCACTCGCCGTTTCCCTCGGCAAGAAGCCGGCCGGATTCGTGAGGACGACGCGTCCGCTGGCGGTCGGCGCGCAGGTGACGCTTCGTAACGAGAAAGGGGAGGAATTCGCCGCGACGATAGCGGAGAATCCGCTGTGGAAGGGGACTTCGCGCAAGAAGATGTCGGCGTTTTTGTGAGAGTCATCGATAACGGAATAACGGCGCAACAAGGAGGTTGTCATGTCGTATCTGGTTCCCAAAGACCTGCGGTACACCAAGACGCACGAGTGGGTGAAGAATCTCGGCAACAACAAGTATCGGGTCGGCATCAGCGACTATGCGTCCAAGCACATCGGCGATGTCACCTATGTGAGCCTTCCCGAGGTGGACAGCACCTTCGCCAAGGAGGAGAGCATCTGCACCATCGAGACGGTCAAGTCCTCCGAGGATGTCTTCAATCCGATCGCCGGCACGGTGATCGCCGAGAACGGCGCGGTGCTCAGCGACGCGCCCGAAACGCTCAACAGCGACTGCTACGGCGACGGATGGCTCTACGAGATAAAGGCCGACTCGGACGCCGACTTCAAGGCGCTCATGGATGCGGCGGCCTACGAGAAGTTCCTTGCAGAGCTGGGTGACTGATGACGGCCCGGCGTGATGTGTGATCGGGGGAGGGCGCGGCTCTCCCCTCTTTTTTCCTGAAGGAGGCTTTTCCATGCGTTACCTGCCGAACACTCCGGCCGAGGTGAAGGAGATGCTCGACGCGATCGGCGTCGCCTCGGTCCGTGACCTTTTTGCCTGCATTCCCAAGAATGTCCTGCTCAAAGAGCCGCCGAAGATACCTCATGCGATGAGCGAGATGGAGGTAGAGCGGCACCTGCAGGCGCTCGGCTCGAAGAATACCGGCGCCACGATGAGTTCGTTCCTCGGTGGCGGGTGTTACCGGCACTACAGCCCGTCGTTCATAGACCAGATGCTCCTGCGCAGCGAGTTCTACACCGCCTATACGCCGTACCAGCCCGAGGCGAGTCAGGGGACCTTGCGCGCCATCTTCGAGTACCAGACGATGGCGGCCGACCTCTTCGCGATGGATGTCTCGAACGCCTCGATGTACGACGGCGCCACCGCGGCGGCCGAGGCGGTGATGATGGCGCTCCGCAACGACCGCAAGAAGCGCTCGCGCATCGTCGTGGCGGCCTCGCTCCATCCACACTACCGCGAGACGGTGCAGACCTACCTCGCCGGCTTCATGGGCGAGGTGGTCCTCATGGAACCCGACCCGCAGACGGGACGGATCGCCGACAGGGAACTTGCCAAGATAACGCCCGACACGGCGGCGGTCCTCTTCCAGTACCCGAACTGGTTCGGCGTGATAGAGAACCTGCAGGCGGTCGCGGCGGCGGCGAAGAACGCCGATGCGTGGCTCATTCCGGTGGTGATAGAGACGACCTCCCTCGGCATCCTCACCCCGCCCGGCGCCATCGGTGCCGATGTCGCGGTGGGGGAGGGACAGCCGCTCGGTCTGCCGCTCAACTTCGGCGGCCCCGGTGTCGGGCTCTTCGCGGCGCAGAACGAGCATGTCCGCAAGATGCCCGGCCGGCTCGTCGGCAAGACGGTCGACCGCGAGGGGAACGAATGCTTCGTGCTCACCCTCTCGGCGCGCGAACAGCACATCAAGCGCGAGAAGGCGACCTCGAACATCTGCACCAATCAGGGGCTCATGGCGCTCGCCGTTTCGATGTACCTCGCCGCGATGGGAAAGGAAGGGCTCCGGAAAGTGGCGCTCATGAACCTCAAGCGGCGTGAAATGCTGGTGAAGGCGCTCGCCAAGACCAAAGCGCGTCCCGCCTTCAGCGGTCCCGGCTACAACGAACTCGCTATCCTGCTTCCCGAGAAGGCCGAGAAGGTGGTCGGGAAGATGGCCGCCGAGGGGGTGCTCGCCGGCGTTCCGGCATCGCGCTACTACCCGGCGCTCGACAATGTGCTCGTCACCGCCGTGACCGAACTTCACGCCCCGGGCGACATCGAGCACTTCGCCGCAACCCTCGCAAAGGTGATAGGAGGCTGACATGACACACGCAACGAACAGTATCACCGATATCAAGTTCCGCGAAGACCTCGTCTTCGAGCGGAGCCGCGCAGGGCGCATCGCCTACTCTCTGCCGCAGGAGGACCTTTCGGGCGTCGAGCAGAGCCTTCCCGCCGATCTGCGGCGCGACAGCCTTCCGCTCCCCGAACTTTCCGAGATAGATGTCGTGCGGCACTACACGCGTCTTTCGACCTACAACTTCAGCATCGACCACACCTTCTATCCCCTCGGCTCCTGCACGATGAAGTACAACCCGAAGATAAACGAGAAGATGGCGCGCCTCGCCGCCTTCACCGACCTCCATCCCGAAACGCCCGTCGAACAGGCGCAGGGGACGCTCCGGATGATGTACGAACTGCAGGAGATGCTCGCCGAGGTGAGCGGATTCGCGGCGGTGACGCTCAACCCGGCCGCCGGAGCACACGGAGAGTACACCGGCCTCGGCGTGATCCGCAAGTACTTCCAGAAAAAGGGAGACTTCAAGCGCAAGAAGGTCATCATTCCCGACTCGGCGCACGGCACCAACCCCGCCTCCTGCACGGTGAACGGCTTCGAGGCGGTCACCCTTCAGTCGGGTCCCGATGGCAAGGTGTGCCTCGACTGCCTCAAGGGAATGCTCTCCGACGAGGTCGCGGCGCTCATGCTCACCAACCCGAACACCCTCGGCGTCTTCGAGACCGACATCTGCGCCATCACGGCGGCGTGTCACGAGGCGGGGGTGCTCGTCTACGGCGACGGCGCGAACCTCAACGCGATCCTCGGGGTCGCGCGGCCCGGTGACATGGGCATCGATGTCATGCATTTCAACCTCCACAAGACCTTCTCGACCCCGCACGGCGGCGGCGGCCCCGGCTCCGGACCGGTCGGCGTGGCGAAGCATCTCGTCGAGTTCCTGCCGACCCCGTTCGTCCGCAAGAGCGGCGACCGCTACGAATTCGTGACGCCGAAGGATACGATGGGGCGCGTCCGCTCGTTCTACGGCAATGTCGGCATCATGCTCCGCGCCTATGTCTATCTCCTCGAACTCGGCCGCGAGCACATCGCGAAGGTCGCCGAACAGGCGGTCCTCAACGCGAACTACCTCAAGGCGAAACTTCGCGACACCTACAACCTCAAGTACCCGAACGACACGCTCCACGAGGTGGTCTTCGACGACTCAAAACTGCCCAACCATGTGACGACGATGGATGTCGCCAAGGCGCTCATAGACCGCGGCTACCATCCGCCGACCGTCTATTTCCCGCTCATCGTCCACGGCGCGCTCATGATCGAGCCGACCGAGACCGAGAGCAAAGAGACGCTCGACGGCTTCATCGCCGCTCTCAAAGAGATCGCCGAGAAGGCCGCATCCGACCCGCAGGCGATACTCTCCTCACCGACGAGGACCCATATCAAACGCCCCGACGAGACGCTCGCGGCCCGAAAGCCGGTGCTGAAGTACGAGAAGTAAAACTCACCCTGCCGTGGCGGCACCCCTCTCTTGCCAAGAGAGGGGCCGGGGGTGAGTTAGGAGCGCTCACGCATCCCGCGCCGCTTGGATCCGCTCACGGAGCATTACGCCGAGGGTGTCGCGATCGTAGGCAGCGGCGTTCACCGGCTCGAGAACGGTAAGGCGTACCTCGAGGCTTTTGAGCGAGAGGATACGGCGCAGGTGGGTCAGGAAGGTCATGTCGCCGTAGTAGGCGATCCGTTCGACTGCGGCGGCATCGGCCGGAGCGCCGTCCACCGAAAGATACCGGATGGCGACGGGGAGTATCATCGCGTTCTTCTGCGCGGCGGCGGCGAAAAAGGCGGTCTTGAACGGCAGGAGCGGTCCGCTTCCGTCGGTCGTCGTCCCTTCGGGGAAGATGACCACATCGAATCCTTCTTCGAGCAGATCGGCCACCGTGGCTATCTCGCGGCGCAGGTACTTGATGCTCCGCCGCTCAATGAACATCGCACCGCCTACCTTCGAAAGGAAGCCGGCAAGGCCGTCGCTGCCCACCTCGACCGAGGTGACGAAGGTCGCCGGATGAGCCGCATAGATCGCGAGTACATCGAGCGTCGAGATGTGGTTGGCAATGATAAGGCGACCGCTCGGTCCGCGCAGTCGGTCACCGTTGTGTATCTGGAGACGGATTCCCATAAGACGCAGGGTTGCGCGTATCCAGAAGCGGGTCGTGCGTTGGATGCGGCGTCTCTGTCGGCGTGGATCGCGCGTGAAGAGCCAGACGATCAGGTTGGTCAGCGCGAAAAGGACGATGACGGCAAAAAGAAGGAAAGATCGGGAT
>CAYNMQ010000142.1:0-5722 GCA_964398245.1 uncultured Spirochaetales bacterium
GGGCGACCGAGGCGATGGAACGCGGGAGCATCTCGGAGAAGGAAACGAATGGTCTTCGTCTCACATGGGGAGACTGGAAGACCTATCTGAACGCCGTCGAATGCCTCGTCACCCTCGCCAACGACTTCTACCGCTCGCTCGCCCGGGGCTCGGCCTATGCGGCATCGGTGTACGGCGGAAAGGAGTTCGCCCTTTCCTTCGGCGGCAACGAGATGCCGGGTTACCCCGCCGGACCGGCGAGCTACCTCGGATTCCTCCTCGGCACGCGCCACAGCCACCTCGACAATGCGGGCTACAGCCTCGACCAGACGCTCCTTAAAGAGGGGAAACGGCTCTCGGCGCCGCAGATCGTTGACGAACTTATGAAAGAAGAGATGTGGCGGCAGGTGCTCACGAGCCTCTGCATCTGCCTCTTCGCCCGCGGCATCTACACGCCGGAGGTGGTGCGCGAGGCGCTCACGGTCGCCGGCTATGGCCTCTCCGACGATGATATCCGGGCCATCGGCCGCGAGATCTATCGCGACAAATACGCCTTCAAGATCGCCCACGGATTCGATCTGGATACGATCCGCCCGCCTGACCGCATCTATGAGATGCCGACGGCGAACGGGCCGTTCGACCGCGCTTTCATCGAAGAGGGAATCCGCTACGCGAAGGAGCGGATAACGGCGCTCGTTCCCTGATCGTCGCTCCCGACATCTCTCAGAACGACGAAATAAAGAGGTGGAAGTTCCAGAGATCCTCCTTGTAGTCGCGCACCGTGTCCTTCCGCGGGAAGAGATTCGCTCCGGCCTGCAGATTGATGGCGCCGATCGGCGAAGCGAAGAGCAGGCCGCCGCCGGCGCCATATCGAAAGAGGTCTCCTTTGCCGACATTCTCTATCCGCTCCCACAGGTTGCCGGCATCGAAGAAAGCAACGACATAGAGCCGATCGCGGATCTTCACCCGCATCTCGTTGCGCCAGAGAAGCGAGTACCGTCCCTCGGGGATGCCGTCTTCATCGTCGTTGGGGATGATCGTGTTCTGCCCGAATCCGCGCACGGTCGTCGAGCCGCCGAGTTTGATCGTGTCGTCGGCGGTGAGCACTCCGGTATGGAGAAAGAGCGCCGCTTAGGGGAGGATTGAGTTCCTGACGAGGGTGTCGCGCGGCTCGTAGTCTCCCGACACGGTGCGCTGATAACGAAGCGGCAGGTATCCGGAGAAGTAGTTCTCGAGCAGCGTATATTTGGTGTCGGTCCCCATAAGCGAAGTGACATTGTGGACGCGGAGACCGATCTTCCAGCCGCGGTAAGGGCTCACCGGGCTGTTGCGATAGTCGGCCCATCCTTCGATCTCGGGACTCAGGAGATAGCGCCCGGCTCTTTCGAAGCGCGCATCTTCCGGAAGCTCGGCATGGAAGGTCTCCTCGTCCTGCCGCGAGAGCTCGGTATTGAGCGAGACGAAGAAGTGGTCTCCGAAACGCTTATACACCGAGAGCATCATGCCGTTCTTGTCGAGAAGATACGGAACGCCGCTGGCCGAACGGGTGTCGTGAACATGAAAGAGCTCCATTTGCAATCCGAGCGAGAAGGGAAGGAAGTAAAGATCGGGGACAATGAACGCGCCGTTCACCGAACGATCTATGCGCTGAAGGGGCTCGATCTCATGGAGGAAATAGTCGCGAAAACCGGCGTTCATGAACCATGGGATCTTGTAGGCGAACTTGTAGTTGAGCCGAAGCGTGAGCACCTTGCCCAGCACATTCTTGTATTCGAACGCGCCGAACAGCCGCACGCCTTCGTCGGTCGCCACGCCGGCTCCGAGATCCAGACGGAAACGCCATGCTTCCGTGACCGCGATGACGACATCCTTTTCGGTTGCGGGGGTGTCTTCGTCGAGGATCCTTATCTCCGCCGCGTCGAAGGCGCCGGTGGCCAGAAGATTCTGTCGGGCGTCGTGGAGCATCTGCGTAGTGATGAGCGCTCCTCTTTCGAACCGCGCGAGACTCCGGAGGACCGATTCGGCGGTCAAGGCGTTGCCGCTCACGACCGTCTCTCCGACCACCACGGGGAAGAGGTCCTCCATCACGAACATGAGCCTTATCTGTGTCCCGTCCGTTCTCTGTTCGGCGTACACCCGTGAAAAAAGATAGCCGCGGGCACGCAGTCCGTTCTCGAGCCGCGCGACCGTCCGAGCGACGATCTCCGGGTCGAACGGCACTCCAGTCGCAATGTCCATCTCCGCCGCCAACTCGTCATCGCGCTGCGGCGCACCGCTCTCGAGCCCGACCCATGCGAGCGTGGTGCGCGGCCCTTCGTGCAGGGAGACATCGAGGTACCGGAGGTCTCCCTCCCTAACGAGCGCGACCCGATCGACCTTCGCCTGCAGGAATCCGCGCGAACGGTAGACCGTTTCGAGATGACGCGCTATCTCCTCCCGATAGGCCTCGGGCACCGCATAACGGCTTGCGGGAATGATGGCGCGGTCGCGGTTGGTGCGCGCCAGCGTCGTGACGCGCGTTCCGTCCGTGTCGCGGTACCCGCCGCCGAGAAGCGTACGGTTCAGGACCGGATCGGGGAATTCCTCTTCCGCGAGGAGTCGCTCCACGCAGGCGAAGATCTCCCGCTCGATGTAGCGCGGATCTTCCTCCGAAAGACCGGTGAACACCACCCCGTCGAGGAACCGGCGGGCTCCTTCCTCCACCACAGCGACCGTGAGCACCTCGTTCGCCTGCCGATCCTCGGTGACCGTCAGACTCACGCGGGCGTCCGGAAACCCTGACGCCTGATAGAAGCGAAGGAGGCGGTCCGTCGTTCCTTCCCGATCGTGGTGCCACTGTTCCCGCCGCGTCACCACCTCCCGGAGCGTGCTCTCGGAAAACGCGCTGTTCCCTTGGAACAAGAGACGATACCGCGGCCCGCGGTTTACCGTCATGACGACCGCGCCGTCATCCTGCGTCGTCCGTTTTATCGAGACATCGAGGTGACCGCGGTTCCGGTAGTACGCCTCGACGCGGTCGCTCATCTCCCTCACCCGCTCGTCGGTGAGAGGAGAAAAGGCGTCGGAGAGGGTGAGCATGTTCTCCAGTTCCCGTCTCTCCGAGGGCAGCACCTCACCTTCGACCGCGATCCGCGTGACGCGGCGCCGCTCCCCCTCGCGCACCGAAACGAACAGCGCGGCGGTGGCGGGCGCGGTGCGGCGCACCTCGACGCTGACGGCGGCATCGAAGTATCCTTCGCTGCGATAGGCGAAGACGATCTCCTCCCGGATACGATCGAGCGACAGTTCCGAGAAAGGTGCGTAGCGGCGGAGACCGCCGGCGAGTTTTATCCGGTTGTCCGACAACGCACGGTTCCCGGAGATAACGATGTCTTCCACCAGCAGGATCGGTTGAGCCGACACGGCGACGACCACGCGATCGGGAGCGGATCCGGGCGCGACGGCCACCGCCACCTGCTCGAAACGACCGGTCGCGTAGAGCAAGCGCACGGTGCGCCTCGCGCCGCTTACCGACAACTCGTCGCCGGGACGCATCTTGATGAGGCGACGGTACTCCTCGACCGGCACGGCGCTTTTCCACTCGATGCGCTCCACGACCGCCGCCTGCGAAACGAAGAAGAAAAGCGCCGATATCAGGAAGAACGCCGACCGCATGGTGTCACTCGAACAGGAAATTGAGCACGAAGTTCAATCCGACGCCGCCGTAGTCGGCCTCGAGCTTGTTCTTGTATTTCCAGTCAAGCGAAAGGTCGAACACGCCGCCGCGGCGGTAGGTGAGGCCGAACATCTGGTCGGCAGGATCGGCCGGATTCGATTCCACGGACATGATCAGGAACGGATATATCTCTTTTACGGCGATTATCTTGAGCACCGTCTTGTAGTCTATCTCCGAATAGCGCGGCATGAGTTCGAAACGGGTAAGGCTGAAGTTCTTCTTCACCTCCTCCGATATGCCGAAAAGGTCGGTCGCCGCCACGATCGCCAGATTCTCGATCCCCGGCTGGGTCGGATCGAAGAAATCGCCCCAGAGGAGAAGCGAGTAGGCGTCGGTCTCCTCGATCTGCGGCATCGAGGAAAGGCGCACCACCGGGTTGTCGGCATACCCGGAGACCGAGAGGGTGAGCTTATACTCGGTCTGCCGCAGGCGGGAGTACACCCGCGTGGTGCCCTGCACATCGAGGTAGGCGCGCCCCGCTTCCGCCGGCTCGAAGGTCACGATCCCGCGGTCCAGCGAGAAGCGGTGCTGTTTGAAGGTCACCTCCCCGCCCGTCAACTGGAGCGAGCCGTCGAATGTCGGCCGGGACAAGGTCCCTCCGACCCTCGTGTCGAGGACAAGGTCGGCGCGCAGGATGTTGTTGGAGACCTGCACCGCATTCCGCCCGGTGAGGTGAATATCGAGACGCGGGTCGAAGCGTTCGGAGAAAAGAGAGTCTTCTCTTTGTTCTCTTCCACCCCGGGAGAACGACCGGGCGAGCGTTTGGGCGACGCTGAAGTCGTGACGGTAGGAGAGGTTCTTGAGCTCGATGCCGCCGCTCACCGATGAAACGGCGGCATGCTCGAAGAGAACATCCATTTCGGCTGAGAACGAGAATGAGCCGACCGCGCGGTGGCGCGCCCCCGCATTGGTGACGACCATCTTTATCTGTCCGCTCCATTCGGGGGCAAAAGCGCCGGATCCCGAAACGACGACCTTCCCCCCGTTCATCATCCCTGCAAGCGCGCCGATACGCCATGCTCCGCCGCCGAACGAGACGCCGCCGCTCATTCCGGAGACCGAGATATCGTAAGCAGGAAGGGAGAAACCCATTTCGCGAAGGGAGATCTCGCCCGAGAGATCCTCTCCGGAAAGAGAGGCCTTGAACGAGGCGTTGCCGGTCATGTCGGCGACGCCTTCGATATCCGCAAAAGCGCTCACCGCCCGCGGGAAGAGCGTTCCGACCATATCAAGGTACGGCGCCCCCTTCCGGAATACTCCCTTCACCGTCGCGTTGACCGTTTCGCCGTCGAGGACGACCGGCTCGACGGAAAGTTCCTCCCAATCGCCCGACACCGAGAATGGACGGCTGTTCCGAACGAAAAAGCCCTGTTTCTCGAAGATCAACTTCGCGATGCGGGCGCTCACCCGTCCTTCGGCGAATTGGGCTTCGAAGGAGGTTTTGAAGAAGAAGTCGCCCTTTTTGTGAACGAAGTCCCGCACCGCGATATTCGCGTTCACCGTCTTCGGATCGAGGCCGCGGAGATCGCCGCGGAACGAGACCGCCTCTCCAAGGTTTCCGCTCGCCTCGGTATGGTTGTCCGTCGCATCGTACGCGAGGTGTCCGGCGAAGTTTCCCATGGCGATCCCTTGGTAGGAGACGCCCCCGAAGAAGGCGTCTGCCTCGACATGCGGCTGCCAAAGCGGTCCGGTCACCGTCGCCGACACGCGGGGAGCGGTGAAGACGACATCGGCAAGAAAGGAAAAATCCTTCTGGAAGAATGCCGCGATATCGGCACGCACATCGAGCGTAAAGGTCCGACGATCCATCGTGCCGGAAAGGGAGAAGGAACTGTCGCCGCGCGCAACCGATCCTTTGGTTATCCTGAGCAGGTCTCCCTCATCAACGAACGAAACGGCGACACGGTCGGCAAGAAGGGTTCCACGCCACTGCGCCTTCTCGGCCTGCGCCGAGCCGACGAGCGAGGAGAGATGACCGGCATACCGCCCTTCGGCGGTGAACGAGAAGCGGCCGCCGAGGTCAGGGAG
>CAYNMQ010000143.1:0-5596 GCA_964398245.1 uncultured Spirochaetales bacterium
ATAGTTACCCGCACTGCTGGCGCTGTCATTCCCCCATCATCTTCCGCGCCACACCGCAATGGTTCGTCTCGATGGACAAGACCGGCCTGCGCGCGACGGCGATCGCCAACCTCCGCGAGGTCGAGTTCATCCCGGCATGGGGTCGTGAAAGGATCACCGGCATGATCGAGAACCGTCCCAACTGGTGCATCTCGCGTCAGCGCCTCTGGGGAAGCCCCATCATCGCCTTTTACTGCAAGGACTGTAACGAGCAGATCGTGGATGCCGGCATCGCGCACCGCGTCGCCGATCTCTTCCGCGAACATACCGCCGATATCTGGTACGATAAAGAGGCCGCCTTTTTCCTGCCGAAGGGATTTTCCTGCCCCAAATGTGGCTCGAAGAACATCGAAAAGGAGCGCGACATTCTCGATGTCTGGTTCGATTCGGGCGTGACCTGGGCGGCGGTGCTCGACGGCTCGAAAGGGCTCGAGTTTCCCGCCGACCTCTACCTCGAGGGATCCGACCAGCACCGCGGCTGGTTCCAGTCGTCGCTCCTCGCCTGCTCGGTGACCCGCGGCAAGGCGCCCTACCGGCAGGTGCTTACCCACGGCTATGTCGTGGACGGCAAAGGGGAAAAGATCTCGAAGTCGAAAGGCAACTTCATCCCGCCCGAGGAGACGATCGCCCAGTTCGGCGCCGAGATCCTCCGCCTCTGGACCGCCGCCGAGGATTACCGCGACGACATCCGGATATCGAACGACATCATCAACGCCATCGCGACCGGCTACCGCAAGATCCGCAATACGATGCGCTTCATGTTCGGCTTCATCGGCGACTTCGATCCCGATGCCTGCCGCTATACGGTTGATGACCTCTCATCTCTCGATCGCTGGGTGTTCCTCCGCTGGAAGGAGGTGCTCGCGCAGGTGACCGCCGCCTACGACCGCGACGAATTCCACCGCATCTACCACACGCTCCTCAACTTTCTCACCGTTGACCTCTCGGCGATCTATCTCGATGTCATCAAGGATCGCTATGTCATGAAGGCGGACGATCCGCGCCGTCGTAAGAGCCAGCGCGCCGTCTACGAGATCCTCTCCGACCTCACGGTAGCGCTCGCTCCCATTCTCAGTTTCACCGCCGAGGAGGCCTACGGCTATCTGCCGGGGAAAAAGAAGGAATCGGTCTTCTTTGCCGATTTCCCGGTGCGCTCCTTCTCTGCCGACGACAAGAAGTTCCTCGAGCGGTGGGAGACGCTCATGGCGGTCCGCTCGGGCGTTCAGAAGTTGCTCGAAGAACTGCGCGCCGCCAAGAAGATCGGCCACTCGCTTGATGCGAAGGTCACCCTCTTCTGGGAACAGCAACCGCTCCTCGACGAGGAACTCGCGAATCTCGAGTCGCTCTTCATCGTATCGGTGGTGGAGAAGGCGGCACGGAGCGACGGTCTCACCCCTCTGCCGGAGATGCCCGCGGTGTTCGCGAAGGTCGAACCTGCCGCGGGTGAGCGGTGCGAGCGCTGCTGGAAGCACCGGCCGCTCGCCGACCGGACGGCCGAGATAACCCGCATCTGCGACAGTTGTTGGGAGACGATCCGATGAAATTGCCCACTTTTGCTCCGAAGCAGGGACTCTGGCTTCTCTGGCTCACCGCGCCACTCATTCTCATCGACCAAGCGACCAAACGCTGGGCCGCCGCGGCGCTCAAGGGAAGCGACGCGATAACGGTCGTTCCGAACTTCTGGGACTTCGTCTATGTCGAAAATCGCGGGGCGCTCTGGGGGCTCGGAAGCGAATTCTCGGCTCACGCCCGACTCGTCATCTTCCGCATCTTCTCAGCGCTCATCACGCTCATCGTCATCGGACTTCTCTTCGTGAAGACCGACAACCGGCGGCACCTCGCCGTCTATGCCCTCATCGTCGCAGGCGCTATCGGCAACCTCATCGACCGCTTTGCCTACGGCTATGTCATAGACTTCATCGACTGGCGGCTCGGCGATCTCTACCACCACCCGACCTTCAACATTGCCGACGCCGCGATCGTTGCCGCGATCGGGCTCGTGATACTCGACATGATCCTGACGAAAAGAGAGGAGCCGGGCGCATGAAGCCGACGCTCCTCGACCTCGGCTGGTTCTCCCTTTCGAGCTACTACACGATGGCGATGATCGGCGTCATCGTCGGTTTCTTCATCCTCGACCGCGAGGCGGTGCGCACAGGGCTCAACCGGCGGGTCGCCTTCGGCGCCGGCATATATGCCGCGATCTTCGGCTATCTCGGCGCCCGTATCCAGCACATCATCTTCGACGGTTTCTTCGAGATCTACCTGCAGAAACCGATCGCGATGCTCTACTTCTGGAAGGGAGGGCTCGCCTTCTACGGCGCGGTCGTCTTCGGCATGGCGGCGGTCGTCATCTATCTTTCGGTGAAGGAGAAGCCCATCGCCCGCTACCTCGATCTTTTCACCCTGCCGATCGCGCTTGGGCTCGTCATTGGGCGCATCGGCTGTTTCCTCAACGGGTGCTGTTTCGGCAAGATATCGGTGGGACCGTTCGCCGTCACCTTCATCAAAAACGGTCTTTCGGCCAAAAAGCAGTTCACCGACACGATGATCGCCTCGCTGCGCGAAACGCCCTATCCGGTCGTTGCGACGCAACTCATCGAAGCAACGCTCGGGTTCGTCCTGTTTCTCGTCCTCTTCTTCATCCGGCGGCGCATCGTAAAGCCGGGGACACTCATGGGGCTCTGGCTCATCGGGTATGCGGTGGTGCGCGCCGTCATCGAGGTGTTCCGCGACGACGACCGGGGGCTGTTCTTCAACGGCATGCTTTCGACCTCGCAGATAATCGCGTTCCTTACGCTCCTTGTCGGTGCGCTCCTCATTGCGCTTCCCGCCGAGCCGGAACCTTCCACAACGACCTCTCCGGAGGCGGCCCATGCAGACGGCGGCGGCACTCGCGGCGCTTGAACGGGCCGGCATCGCCGTCATCAGCGGCGACGAGGCGCCGGCCTTCCTTTACGGCGCCGATGCCTCGTTCCTCGAGCCCTCACCGCTGTTCGTGGTCGTTCCCAAAGATGAAGAGGAACTCTTCGCGGCGGTCCGCATCCTCGTCGAGCACCGCATCCCGATGACGCCGCGCGGAAGCGGCACCGGCACCACCGGTGCCGCCTTTCCCGAGCACAGCGCCGTTCTCTTCACCGGCCGTCTCACCGCCTGCCGTGTCGACGCGGAGAACCATCTCGCCGAGGTCGAACCCGGGGTGTTCGTCGGCGATCTCAAGCGTGAGGCCGAAAAACAGGGACTCACCTACCCCCCCGACCCGGCGAGCCACGAGTACGCCACCGTCGGCGGCACCATCGCCACTAATGCGGGCGGCCCTGCCTCGCTCAAATACGGCACCACCCGCGACTATCTGCGAAAAGTTCGTTTCGTGGATGGCATGGGCAGGGTTCACGAAGCAGGCGCCGCGGTGCACAAGTATGCCGCCGGTTATTTCCTGCCGGCGCTCCTCTGTGGCAGTGAGGGTACGCTCGGGGTCGTGACTCGCGCATGGCTCCGGCTCGTTCCGCTTCCCGCCTTTTCTTCCTACATCGAGATCGTCGCCCCCGAGCCGAGCGATTTTCCGCTCATTCGTCTCCTCGCGCCGGCGGCGATGGAATTTCTTGACGAACGGGCCGGTGAACTGGTGACCGGCGCACGGCAGAGTTACCTTCTTCTCCGCCTCGATGCCGCGACCGACGCTGAACTGGCCGCCCAAGAAAACCGGCTTACCGCCAGGTTGTCGCAGCTCGGGCGGTTCTTCCGCATCGGACGGGACAAGAAGGAGATCTGGGCCGTGCGCGAGTCGCTCTCGCCGCTTTCCTACAAACTCGGCGAACGGAAAGCAGGGCTCGACATCGTGCTCCCCTTTGCACGGATACCCGAATTCCTCGCCTGGCTCACGCGGCGGCGCGCGACGCTTCCTGAAGGGCTTGAACTGTTCGCCTTCGGTCATCTCGGCGACGGCAATCTCCATGTCAATCTCATGTATCCGAAGGGATCGGCCGTCGAAGCGCAGCTCGTTCAGCGCGACATCGTCGCTCAAACACGCCACCTCGGCGGCCTCATCTCGGGAGAGCACGGCATCGGCCGGGCGCGCCGCGAGTGGCTCCCGCTCTTTGTCGAGCCGGAGACGCTGGCGCTTATGCAGGAACTGAAGAAAGTCTTCGACCCTTACGGGCTGATGAATCCGGGGAAGATGCTCTGAACGACTACCAGCGGTAGTTGAGGGTGGCGACGAAGGCCATCGGATCGACCCAGTTGGCGCCACTGATGAAGTTCGGACCGCGGGTGAGAAAGTCGAAGTTGAGGAGCATCGTGAGCGTCATCTCTTTGTAGAAGAACGACGCGCCGATGAACTTGCCGATGTCGAACCGGTTGTCGTAACTCTCGCTCGTGGCCGAGGAGCCCGCGACGGTCGTTTTGGTATCGCCGACATCGGCGATGATGTCCTTCCCGATGCCTGCCTTGAGGGTGAACCAATCGGTCACCTTGAAATCGACGGTCTGGGTGAAGTTGAAGCAGAGTTCGTTGCCGTTCACGGTCGTCTTGGTCGTCGTGCCGCCGACGGTCACCTTGCGCTCGACGCCGCCCCATGCATGGTAGAAGAGGAAGTTGCTCCCGAGCGTGAGCCGTTCCACCGGCTTGATGAGAGCGCCGAATTTGAGACCGAGGTAGGTGTTGTTGAGCGAAACCTTGTTGTCCTCGAGGTTGTCCGAGGCGCCGGCATAGCCGAACGAGAATCCACCCATAAGCGTCGTGTATTTCGTGAGGTCGTACATCGCCCGGCCATAGAGGGCGAACTCGGCGTTGCCGCTGTAGTTGTAGGGGTAGGTGTAGCCGTCGGTGCTCGTCTCGTTCGATATCCACTGGTAGAGGAAGTTGAGACCGGCGTCGGCACGCCACGCCTGCTGTTTCATCGAGATCGAGGGGGTGAGTTCGAGACGGTAGGTGGCGTTCGAGAGCGTCGTCGTCGTGCCGCCTGCCTTGGTCTCACGGCTGTACTGGTCGGCATAGAGCTTCAGGTTGACGCCCCAAGTCATCATGCCGGCGTCGCCCGAGAAGCCGAAGCCGAAGATGTTCGAGAGCGGCGCGATGTAGGCATCGTCGCCGATCGTGTCGAACACCGTACCGCGGGTGATGGCGACGAGTTGGCGCGGACTGTTCGTGATGTAGTTCGCCTCGTTCGGGTCGTACTCGACGAAAACCTGCATGAAGATCTTCCGGTCGAGGAGCGGGAACACGACGCCGCCCAACTGCCCGTTGTTGTCGATGTACACCCACCCCTTGCCGAGTTCCGGCAGGACCGACGGCAGCCACTGCGCGTTCTCGTAGTCCACGAAGAGCGGCAGGATCGGCGTGTTGCCGAAGAGCGTGTAACTGCGGTAGCCGGTGTTGTAAGCCGGCTGGTTGATCTCGGCGAAGAGCATCGCCGTCACACAGAGTGAAAGCACCAGTACCAGTTTTTTCATCGAAACCTCCCTAAACGGTCAAAGGTACCCAATCCCACGGCCAGTAAATGGCAAAACCGAAGGCAAATCAAGAATTTCTAGCACAAAGGGCCGTGCGAAATCGCACG
>CAYNMQ010000144.1:0-5574 GCA_964398245.1 uncultured Spirochaetales bacterium
ATGGGAGAACCTCCTATCCCGATAATTGTAGAGGAACAACTGCGTAAGAGATTAGATGTCCCTGTTTTCGTGGCTAATTTTTCGGTGATTAGTTCTAATCATCGACAACACCTTCATATGCTGGTGGAGTATCTTCTGAATCGCAAGGTAGATGTGGTGATCTTTTACGGGGGATACAACGAAACGGTTCAAAGTGCTTATTATGACCCGCGACCGGGGTATCCTTTTAACTTTTTTTACCAAGAAGAAGCATCTCCTTGGACGAAGATTCTACTAGAGTATTCTGCGATTGCGGGAGAACTTGATCGGAAGTATCGCGGCATCATCAGCGGGTTGAGCACGATGCGAAAACAGCATCGCCCCTTCTCTAATGAGTGGAATGCCCGGATAGTTGATACCTATTTTGAGACGCTTGCGCTCGCGAATGGGATTGTTTCTACTATTGATTCCGACTACTTTGGCAAGGCAATGTTATTCGCTTTTTATCAACCCTATCAAGTTCCGGGAGAATTTCTTTCCTCGCACCAACTCATAAGGCGCCGTATTGCTGCGTTGCCCTATGGATACGATTTCTCAACACTGTATGACTCGCTAGGAAGCAAGGCATATACTGATATTGTCCATGTCTCTCAAGAGGCGAATAATCTTATGGGAGAGGCAATTGCGGAAGTGATAAAGAAGAGAGTGGAAGAAAGATTGGTGAAGAAACCATGAAAGAAATTGTAATCTGTCTTCAGGGTGGCCTTGGTAACCAGATGTTCCAATATGCGGTAGGAAGAGCGTTGTCGTTGCGTTGCGGGGTTCCTCTCTTACTTGAAGTTTCCTCTTTTTTAAGAGATCCGAAGCGTTGTTATATGCTCTCTCCTTTTGAGCCTGTTGCTTGGCCGGTTATGTTGTCGCCAGGAAGACGCTGGTGGGCACACCTCACGGGGCGCTACTGGCGGGAGCGCGGTTTTGCTTTTGACCCGCAGGTGTTCGCTCTTGGTTCTGGTACCATACTCGACGGGTATTTCCAATCAGAGAAGTACTTTGTTGCGTATACCGATACGATATGTCGCGATTTTTCATTGAAAGAACCGTTGTCGCAAAATGCACAAAAATACTTGCAATGTATCGAGGGAACAGCGGTGTCGGTCGCGGTCCATGTGCGGCGTGGCGACTATGTGTCGGATCCGGTGACGCAAGCGTTTCATGGCAATTGTTCATGGGAGTATTATGAACATGCGATGCAATTCTTACGCGAGCGGGTAGAGGGGGAGGTCCAGTTCTTTTTCTTTTCCGATGAGCCAGCGTGGGTGCGTTCGAGACAGGTGGATGGAATCATAGTAGAGGGTCTCTCCCCTCATGAAGATATGTTCCTTATAACTCACTGTAAGCATCAGATAATCGCGAACAGCTCTTTTTCGTGGTGGGGCGCGTGGTTGAATGTGAATCCGGACAAAATAGTCATTGCTCCGAAACGGTGGTTCGCGAATGAGGAGAAAGAACGGCAAACTGGTGACTTAATACCGGAAGGGTGGGTGAGGCTGTAATGACAACTCCTGGGGTTTCTGTTATTCTTCCCGTCTACAATGCTACTCGCCATGTCAGTGAAGCGCTGAAAAGCGTACTTGCCCAGTCGTTTGGCGACCTTGAAATTGTCGTTATTGACGATGGTTCAAATGACGATACGGTTGCCGTGGTTGAGAGATTCAGCGATACGCGAATCCGATTGGTTCGTAATGACACAAACCGCGGAATAGTCTTTTCTCTTAATCGGGGCATTGAAGAATCCCGAGGACAGTACATTGCCCGGATGGATGCCGACGACATTGCGTGGCCCGAGCGGTTCGCACGGCAGGTCGCCTTCATGGAGGCGCATCCGGAAGTAGGGCTGTGCGGTACATGGGTGCGCAAGTTCATTTCGTATGGTCCTCGATGGATTCAGAAAGGTCCTATTGATTCGGCAACGCTCAAAGCGATGTTGCTCTTTGCCACGCCGTTCGTGCATCCAACGGTGATGCTTCGGCGCTCAGTGCTGGATGAGCACGGTCTCCGGTATGATCCTGCGTTCCCGGGCGTGGAGGATTATCGTCTCTGGTGCGAGATGGCGCTCGTGACCGGGCTGGCGATGGTCCCGGAGATACTTCTCGACTATCGCGTCTCGCTGTCGAGCGTGACCGGGACGGTGTTTCGCGATCGCGAGCGATGGCGTGCGCGTCGGGTGACTCTCCTGCGGCTCTGGAGTGGCTATATCGAGAAAACGCTGGGGTTCGTGCCGAGCGCCGAACAGCTTGAGGCGCATGCCGCGTTCCACGATGCGAGGATTGCTCGCGTGTCACCAGAGGTCGTCACGGAGGCCCGACGATGGCTTTCCGTGATACGGGAAGCGAACGGGAAACGCTTGTTCTTCGACCCTGCGGCGGTGGAGGAGGCGTGTAACGGTATGGAGCGGTCGCTCGTTTCTCCCCCGATGATGGATCGGGTCAGGCGCACGATGGCGCGCATGCTGGGGCAGTGACATGTTCGATCGTCCTACCCTCGTTGTGACGCATTCGTTCCCTCACGATGCGAACGATTACCGGGGAAGGTTCATCGCCGAGATGCTTCCCGTCGAGAGCGGCGTGCCGGTGGTGGTGTTGGCGCCTGACCCCGAGATCGAGGGAGAAGAGCGACGGGGCGCGACGACCATCATCCGGTTCCGTTGGCGGCACGGCTACCTTGCGGGGCGTCGGATCTATAATCCGATAGACCTTTTCGTTTTTCTCAAAATGGTGCTCATTTTTGTCAGCCGGGCGACAAAAATTGTCAAAGCGTATCACATTTCACAGCTATTCGCCTGCTGGGCGATACCGGGAGGATTGGTGGGGTTGGTGGTCAAAATAGTGACCGGTGCGCCGTACACGGTGTGGGCGCTGGGGACCGATATCAACAAATTCAAGAAGATACCGTTCCTTTTGCGCACTATTTTCCACTGCGCCGAGCGTGTGTATGTCAACAGCGAGTTTTTGCGGGAGCAGGTGCGTTCGCTCACGCGGCGGGAGATAACCGTTCTTCCGACGCGCAGTTCCCTTCCTGAACCGGTGACGCCGCGCGCGCCGATAGATATTCCCGGCAATGCGCGGGTCGTCGCGTTCGTCGGACGCCTCGAAGCGGTGAAGGGCATCGATATCTTTCTTTCCGTGGCGCGGCGGGTGAGAGAAAAGCGTTCCGATGTGATGTTCGTCGTTTTCGGTGACGGATCGCTGCGTGAGATGGTCGTCGAGGCCGAACGCGGCGGCTCGGTAAAGTGGGCCGGTCAGGTGAGTCCTAGCGAACTTGCGTATTATGCCCGCCGGCTAGAGGTCCTGTGCATCACCTCGCGCAAAGAGAGTATGCCGGTGGTTGTATGGGAATTCCAGCCGTATTGTCGGATACTCTCGTTCCCGGTGGGTGATGTCACCCGTCACCTCCCCGCCGAGGCCATCGTGTCGGACGAAGACGATCTCGTTCGGAAGATACTTGCGCTGGCGCCGAAGCCTCAGTAGGTCCGGTTTCGTTCCCAATCGAGGGCGGTGCGGCAGATGAACTCAAGCGAGTCGTAGCGGGGTTTCCACCCCCATGCCGCCTTTATCTTTCGGTTCTCGGCGATGAGTTTGGCCGGATCTCCGGCGCGGCGGGGCCCTTCGACAACCGGGAAATCAACGCCGCTCACCGTTTTCATGGCATCGAGCACCTAGCGGACGCTGTAGCCGTGCCCGTAACCGCAGTTGAAGATGTCGGTGCCGCCGCCGGAGGAAAGGTGCGCGAGCGCTCGAAGGTGGAGCGCCGCGAGATCGGTCACATGGATATAGTCGCGGATCCCGGTGCCGTCGGGGGTGGGAAAGTCGGTGCCGAAGATGGTCACTTTCTCGCGCTTCCCCAGCGCCGCCTCGGCGGCCACCTTGATGAGATGGGTGGCGTCTGGGAAACTCTGTCCGATACGGCCGTCGGGGTCGGCTCCTGCCACATTGAAGTAACGCAGGATGACCGCCCGGAAACGCTCGGGAGCGGCGTGCGCCGTGTCGAGGAGGACCCGCTCGCTCATCAGTTTGCTCCACCCGTAGGGGTTGATGGGGGCAAGAGGACTCGATTCGGAAACGACACCTTCCGCAGGTTCGCCGTATACCGCGGCAGTTGAAGAAAATAGGAAATAACGAACACCGTGCTCCAGACAGAGGGCCACAAGATTCGTCGTGTTGACGGTGTTGTTTCGGTAGTATTTGAGCGGGTCGGCGACCGATTCGGGGACGACGATGTGCGCCGCAAAATGAACGACGGCGTCGAAGGGGCGGGAAGCGAGCAGCTCTCGTAATGCGGTGGTTTCGGCGAGGTCTGTCTTGACGAACTCTCCGAAAAGCACCGCCGCGCGTTGTCCGGTGTAAAGGGTGTCGCGAACTGTCACCTCGTGTTTCCCCGATTCTCCAAGCATCTTCACGAAATGGCTGCCGATATAGCCGGCGCCGCCGGTGACGAGTATACGCATGGGGTTCTCCGTTAATGCTTTTACAAAAGTATCGTATTCTTCTATTTTATGGGTGGCAAGAAAAAATCACACTAAAATGGAACGGTTATTGCTTGTCAAAGGTGGTTTGTTGTGTGTCACAAGGAGGTGCGCATGCGCTATCGAGGAATGACCTTGTTGGAAGTCATGATGGCAATGCTGGTACTCAGTATCATGGCCTCGATTGCGATGCCGATGTATGCCGACTATACGCGCAAGAGTCGTACGGCGGAGGTACCGACCAACCTCAAGTCGCTTGCGCAAACGCAACTGGGATTCTACGAGGCAGAAGGGCGCTACGCGTCAGAATTGTTATCTCTGGGGTGGACGACCAGCAAGGGATTGACGCAACCTAATGTCTCTCCTGGATCCTTTTATCTTTTTAGTGTCGCCAATACTGCCGATTGTGATCCGGGCAGCGGAGGCACGCCAGTTCCTGATGGTCTCGCCATGGCGGTTGCCATGGATCCTCTGGCCGTTCCTACTGACTATGTGGCAGCGTGCATGAATATCAAACTCGAAATGAGAACCAACAATTAAAAAGCGTGATAGGCTACTGGGGAGATGGGGAGCACGATTTCAGGCAACTTCCGCAGGTTTTCTGGAGATGGTCGGTGTTAAAGCTGATGACCTGATCACAGGTAAGGCCTTCTAGGCAGTTCTTGCACGCGTTAAGGCGAATATCGTTGCAGGTGGCTCCTCCCTGTTCGGACAGGAAGAGGGCGAAGCGATGTTTCGATTGTTCGACACAGCGTTGGGCAAAACCTGTCGATGCCTTTTCGCGGCATGCGGTAAGCCGTGTACAATAGGCGGTTGCTAAAGCGACTCCTCCTTCTTGATGGGCGGGAGAGAGAGAAACCTGGCGGGGGCTAAGGTTCTTGAACTGGTAGTAGGCAAAATATATTCCGGCGCAGGAAACAATGAAAAGAGCGGAAACAAGGAGGAGTGAAGGGGCCCGTTTCTTGACCTCTTCGACCGCCGCTTTTATTTCTTCTTGGACCGGCGCCTCTTCCTTCTTTTCTTCTTTGGCGCGTTTCTCAGCGGCCTTCCGCTCCTCCTCCGCTTTTTGGGTA
>CAYNMQ010000145.1:0-5564 GCA_964398245.1 uncultured Spirochaetales bacterium
GACCCCAGGGCGAAGATCGAGGCGGCCGAGCAGGCGGTGTTCCGGATCGCGGAGCGGGGCCTTGGAAGCGACGTCATGCCGGCGGCCCAGTTGGCGCAGGTGGTCTACGGCCGGATCGAGAACCGCAAGGCTGGTGAGCTGTCCGGGCTGTGCACGGGGTACACGGAGCTGGACGTCATGACGACCGGGTTCCAGAAGGGCGACATGGTCGTGCTGGCGGCGAGACCCTCGATGGGCAAGAGTGCGATCATGCTGAACATGGCCGAGTACATGGCCGTGGAGTGCAAGGAGCCGGTCGCGATCTTCTCCCTGGAGATGGGCCGCGAGCTGCTGATGGAGCGCATGATGGTCGGGCGGGCCCGGGTGAACGCGCAGCTAGCCAGGACCGGGACGATGGCGGCCGCAGACTGGGAGCGGGTGGTGCCGGCCATGTCGGAGATCGCCGCGGCGAACAACCCTTCCTACCAAGTAGCGCGGCGGAACATCGAAACCTACGAGAACAAGCGTCGCCTTACCCGCGCGGGCTTCATGCCGACCGTATCGAGCGAGGTGAGTTACAAGCGCGCCACCGCCAACTCCCCCACCGGCCCGTGGGTCTCTTCGCAGACCTCGTCGCTCATGAGCGGCGGCAAGGAGGACTGGGAATCGTTCAACAACTATAGTCTCTCGCTCACCGTGAACCAGACCATCTGGGACTTCAAGACCTACTACTACTACGAGAGCAACTCTTTATGGCGCGACGCCGCGACGGCCGATGCCGCGGCGAGCGCGAACAGCCTTTACCTCTCGGTCGTTCAGAACTACTTCGCCGTCGTCGCCGCCGACGCGAGCGCCCGCGCCGCCGAAAGCGTGGTCGCCCAGATGGAACGGCGCCTCGAGACGGCACGGATGCAGGTGCAGAACGGTGTCCGTACTCCGGTCGAAGCCCTGCGTGCCGAGGCCGATCTCGCGTCGGCGCGGCTCAGCCTCGTCAAGGCCGAGAACGCGCGGCGTACCACCCGTAAGGCGCTCGCGACGGTGCTGGGGCTCGATCCGGCGACCGACATCGCCATTGACCCCGATGCGACCGTCGCCGAGCCGCCGGTGGAAGAGGTCACCGAGGCGATCGCCCGGGCGCTCCGCGACAGTCCCGACTGCCGGGCGCTCCGCGAGAAGATAGCCGCCGCCCGCATGAGCGCCCGCGCCGCGCGGGGCGACTTCTATCCCCAGTTCAAGGCGAACGCCGGCGTCACCTACACCGGCTACGAGTTCGATGCCATGAAGTACAACTGGTATGTCGGGGCATCCGTAAGTTGGAATCTCTTCGCGGGGCTCGCCACCGACACGCAGGCGCGCGATGCCGACAACAATGTCGCCATATACGAACTCAACCTGCGCAACACCGAACAGAACATCCGCTACGAGGTCGAGAACGCCTACCTTGCGCTCCGCGAGGCGCGTGAACGCGAGGCACCCGCAAAAGCCCTTTATGATGCGGCGAAGGCGGCGCTCGCGCTCGCCGAAGAGCGGTTCGCGCAGGGCGTCGGCACCACCACCGAGATAACCGACGCGCAGGCTTCCTACAATCAGGCGACCGCGACGCTCATTCAGGCGCGCACCGACCTCGAGACGGCCAAGGCGCGCGTCCGCAAGGCGCTCGGTCTCGGCTATCAGGAACTTACCTCTCATGGAGAATGGTGATCATGCGACATCTCGTTCTTCCACTCATCGTCTGCCTCGTTGCAACGAACCTCACCGTCTCGTGCGGCAAAGGAAAAGGAGAGGCCGCTCCCCTTCCGAACAAAGGCGGACAGCCGGCGACCGTCGTCCTCACCGCCGCCACTGCCGGCGAACTCGAGGAAACGGTCGAGGTGACCGGCTCCCTCTTACCTTGGCGAGAGGCAACCGTCTCGATCGAGGCGGACGGCCGTATCGCCGTGCTGTTGGCCGATATTGGCTCACCGGTCACAGCCGGCACGGTCATCGCCCGCGTCGCGCCGGAAGAGTACCAACTCAAGGTACGGCAGGCCGAGGCGGAACTCAAGGCCGCCGAAGCCGACCTTTCCCGCATCGCGAACCTCGCCGAGAAGAGCATGGCGACCCAGCAACAGGCCGATGAGACGGCACGGCGCGTCGAGATCGCCCGGGTCGCGCTCGACACCGCCAAAAAGAAACTGGCCGATACCGAACTGCGCGCTCCGTTCGACGGCACGGTCGCGCGGCGGCTCGTCAACGAAGGCGAGTATGTCCGCACCGGGACCGCCCTCTTTCAGATCGTGCAGACGAACCCGCTGAAGTTCGTGGCGGGCGTCCCCGAGCGGTACGCGGTGGGCATAAAAAGCGGAACAAGCATCACGGTCACCGCGGCGACCGGCGAAACGGCGACCGGCGTCATCCGGCGCGTCGGGCCGGTCGTTGACCAGCAGAGCCGCGCCTTCACGATCGAGGCGGAGGTGCCAAATCGCAACCACGCCATCAAGGCGGGCACCTTTGCAACGGCGCGCATTGCGCTTCCCGGGAAGCGGTCGGTCGTCATGGTCCCCGAAACGGCGCTCGTCTCGTTCGCCGGCACCGACAAGGTCTTCGTCTTTACCGACGACCACATCGAGGAGCGCATCGTCACCGTCGCGGGACGCAAAGGAACCATGGTGGCGATCGAGAAGGGGCTTTCGGCGGGCGACCGGGTGGTGACGAGCGCCGCCGAGACGCTCTACCACGGCATGAAGGCCGTGCCGCGCGGAGAGTGACCGATGAACGCTCTTACCATCTTCATTCGGCGCCCCGTCTTCGCCACCATGGTGACCGCGCTCCTCATGGTGCTCGGCATCTTCTCCTATCGCGCCATCGGCGTCGACCTCACCCCGAAGGTCGAGTTCCCGATCGTCACAGTGACGACGGTGCTCCGCGGCGCCTCTCCCGAAGAGATAGAGACACTCGTCACCAAGCCGATCGAGGAGGCGGTCAACACGGTGTCGGGCATAGACGAACTCTCCTCGACCTCGAGCGAGGGCGTCTCGCGGGTTCGCATCCGTTTCGTGCTCGAAAAGCCGGTCGACGAGGCGGTGCAGGATGTGCGCGACAAGGTCTCCGCCATCGTGGCGCGCCTCCCCACCGGCGCCGAAATGCCGATCGTCACGCGCGTGGACTTCGACGCCTTTCCCGTCATCACTTTCGCCGTTTCGGGGAACCGCGATCCGAAGGAACTCTCGGAACTCACGCGGGTCTTCATCAAAGAATCACTCGAGAATGTGAACGGTGTCGGCGCGATCACTCTTTCGGGCTACTGGAAGCGGGCGATCAATGTCTATCTCGACGCCGACAAGGCCTCTGCGCTCGGCATCTCGATACCGGCGGTGAAGGCGGCACTTGCCGCGCAGAACATCGAGGTGCCGGCGGGACGGATAGACAAGGGGGAGCGCGAGGAGATGCTCCGCGTCCTCGGCCGGATAACCTCGGCCGACGAGATGCGCCGCGTCGTGGTGACGACCAAGAACGGACGCCAGATAACGCTCGGCGAGATAGCGCGGATCGAGGACTCGGTCGAAGAGCCGCGCAACATCGCCCGCCTATGGAAGAAGGGCGACGAGCGGACCTTCGCGGCGACGATAGCGCTCGATGTCGTGAAACAGTCAGGCTCCAACACCATCGAGGTCATCAGGGCGGTCAAAGAGCGGATCGCCGAGATACTGCCGACCCTTCCGCGCGACATCTCGGTCGAAGTGGTCTCCGACCAGTCCATCTTCATCAACAACTCGCTCCATGAACTCGAACTGCACCTCACCCTCGGCGCACTGTTCGCCGCCTTCGTCGTCTTTCTCTTTCTCGGCAACATCCGCTCCACCATCATCGCCGCGCTCGCGATACCGACCTCGCTCATCGCGACCTTCACCTTCATGCGGGCCATGGGATTCACGCTCAACAACATGTCGCTCCTCGGCCTCACCCTCGCGGTCGGCGTGGTCATAGACGACGCGATCGTCGTTCTCGAGAACATCTACCGTCACATCGAGCAGTACGGCAAAACCGCCTATGACGCCGCCATGGACGGGCTTAAGGAGATCGGGCTCGCGGTCACCGCGACGACCACTTCGCTCCTCGTCATCTTCCTTCCCATCGCCTTCATGCAGGGAATGTCGGGACGCTTCTTCTACGAGTTCGGCCTCACGACCGCCTTCGCGATAGCGGTATCGCTCGTGATATCGTTCACCCTCACCCCGATGCTCGCATCGCGCTTCCTCAGGCACACCGACGACGACAAGAGATCGCTCACCGAGCGGTTCTGGGGCTGGTTCGATGCGCAGTATGCCCGGCTGGTGCGCTTCTCGGTGCGCCACCGCTGGGTCGTCGTCCTGCTCGCCATCCTTGTCATCGCTTCCGCCGTTCCCATCGCGAAACGGCTCGGCAGCGATTTCATGCCGATAGACGACCGCGGCGAGATACAGGTCGAACTGCAACTGCCCCCCGGCGTGACGCTCGCGAGCGCCCGGGATCTCGTGGGAAGGATCGAGCAGGACATCCGGACGGTGCGCGGGGTGGAAAAGACGCTCATGCAGATCGGGAGCAGTGTTTCCGACGACCTTACGAGCGCCAAGATCTATGTGGGCCTCGTGCCGCTCCAAGAAAGGACCTTCTCACAGTTCGAGGTTCAGCGCGACATCCGGCGCCTGCTCAAGAAATATCCGGAGGTCATCTCGTCGGCGAACGCGCTCGGCGGCGGCTTTGGCGGCAGTCGCGCGGCGACCTTCCAGTACGATCTCGTCGGTCCCGATCTCGACAAGTTGACGGAGTATTCCGACAAGATAGTCGCCCGTCTCCGCGACATCCCCGGATTCGCCGACCTCTCCACATCGCTCGTCGCCCGCAAGCCGGAGGCGCGGGTGGTCATAGACCGCCGTAAGGCAGCCGACCTCGGCCTCAGCATCGCCGACATCGCAATGACGCTCCGCACCGCGGTCGGCGGCGAGATCGTCACCACCTACCGCGAGGGAAGCGAGCAGTACGATGTCTGGCTTCGGCTCGACCGCCCATTCCGCAACGACGCCGGGAAACTGGCGACGCTCATGGTCTCGTCGCCGCGCGCCGGGCTCGTGCCGCTTTCACAGGTCACCCGCATCGAATACGGCAAGAGCCCCTCGGTCATCGACCGGTTCAACCGTCAGCGGCGCGTCTCCATCTTCAGCAACCTTGACGGCATCGATGTCGGCAGTGCTACCAAAACGATAGACAACCTCGTGAAGGAACTCAACCTGCCGCCCGAGTACAAGCCGGTCAAGATCGGCCGCTCGAAGGTGATGGCCGAGGCGATGGGCAACATGCTGTCGGCCTTCGCGCTCGCCTTCATCTTCATCTACATCGTGCTCGCGGCGCAGTTCGAGAGCTTCCTCCACCCCATCACCATCCTCCTGTCGCTCCCCCTCACGATACCGTTCGCGCTCCTGTCGCTCCTCATGACCGGCGAGACGATAAACCTCTACAGCCTCCTCGGCGTCTTCATGCTCTTCGGCATCGTCAAGAAGAACGGCATCCTGCAGGTGGACTACTCGAACACGCTCCTCGACCGCGGCCTTCCGCTCGAAGAAGCGATC
>CAYNMQ010000146.1:0-5528 GCA_964398245.1 uncultured Spirochaetales bacterium
GAGCGTCACCGGCCTCCCGGTCAGCGACAGGGAGACCTGCTACAAACTCGTCCGAACCGATCTTCTGAAGCGGCTCGCCTTACGCGAAGAGCGTTTCGGCATAGAACCGGAACTCACGGTAAAACTCGCCCGGATCATTCGTAGGGAAGGTCTTCCCTACGCCGAGGTGCCGGTCTCATACCGTCCGCGCAGTTACGCCGAAGGGAAGAAGATAGGGCTCCGTGATGGCCTGCGCGCGCTCTGGTGTCTCATCCGTTACCGTTTCGGCAAGTAGAGAACATATCGCCCTTCATATTCGAGAGATAGAGGCCTCCTATGACGAGCGCGATTCCCGCTATCTTCTGCGTCGTGAAGGTCTCACCGAGGATAAAGAAAGAAAAGATTGCCGTGAGCACCGGGATAAGATTGGCAAACACATTCGCCTTGGTAATGCCGATCGCCCGTATGACCGGGATATAACAGAGAAACGCAAGGACCGATGCGAAGAACGAAAGCGCTAAAAGAGCGCCGATGAGTTCCCCATTGGGAGTAACAGACTGGAATTTCCCGAAGTCGAAGAAGAAAAAAACTGGCAGAAAATAGAAAAAGCCGAGCACGCTCTGCCACGCGACGATGGTGACCGGATGATAACGGTCGGCGAGTCGTTTGATGATCATGCTGTAGCCGACCGCCGAAAGGACCGCAAAGAATAAAAGCGCAATGCCGTGAAGCGGTGCCTCGGGTGACTCGCCGAAACGGTAACCGCGCGTCCAGACCATCGCCACGATGCCTGAGAACGACATGATGAACCCGGCGAGGTTGGTGGTCGAGACCCGTTCGCGGAAGAAAAGAACTCCCGGCAGTATCACGAAGAGCGGTATCGTCGAGATAACGATGGCGCCGACGGTCGAAGAGACATACTTCATCCCGAAACTCTCGCCGAGGAAGTAGCAGAAAGGTTCGGCAAAGGCGAGCAGGAAGAACCAGCGGACATCTTCGCGCCGTACCCGCAGGACGATGCGGCCGACGAGCGCGATAGCAACGAGCAAAAGCGATGCGATGAGGAGCCGAAGCGTAATGGTGGTAAGCGGCTCGTAGTAGCGATAGACGATCTTTATCCAGACGAACGACAGCGCCCACGAACACATCGCGAGCACCGCGAGAAGGTAGGAACCAAAAGAAGCGCCGTTCATTGTGACTCCGCTCAAATGTCGTGTGAAGACTAAAGGAATGGGACGAGATTGTCAAAATGCCCGCTACTCTATGCAGAAACTCTCATCCCAGCCGGAACAGTCAGCAAAGCATGGGGCGGCGCCGCCGGCATAGTGAACGGGGTCTATGAGCGTGCAGGCGAGTTGCATATTCGTCTCGCACTCCTCCCCCACCTCGAGTATCCCGTTTCCGCACACATTGGCGACAACATCGTCATCAGGAGGCACGACATCGTCGTCCGGCAGCGGATCGTGTTCGGACACAACGCTATCATCATCCGGCTTCGGACCGAGGCCGAATTCCGCCTTCATCTCATCGCAGTCCATCGGGGTGGTGGGATTGCCGTGCTCGTCGGCATCTCTCGTGTAACAGCGGCACACATCGGTCCAGTAGCCAGGATCGTTGGGAGAAAACATCTCGTTGATCATGGAAAGCATCCCATCCTCATCATCAACCATTTTCGCGTAGAGTGATATCTTCATCTCCTCGCCGCCCGCCCACGAGTCATTGGAATCGGTGCAGACATGCATCCTCCCTTCGAACGCCGACTTGTCACTATTCCATGCCGAGATGCCGCGGAAACATTCCATCCGGACATATTGCGCCTCCGTGCCGACGACCTCGATCCAGACCTCTAAAACATTAACCTGCATCTCAAGATCAAGCGATACGCCGGTGTCCCCCGCAAGCAACGCCTGATCTCCCCACCCCATGAGATCATCAACCATCACGAAGATCTTCATGGCCAAGAGCGAAGCGACTTTCCCACTCACCGGCCATTGAATGTTACCATACCCTACCCCTAAAATGGCAGGATAGTGGTTTCCCTCGGCATCGCTTACCATGTCTTCGGTACGGATGTAATAACCGATATAATCCAGATTATACGGAATACCTTGCAATTCAGTATTGATCTTGACAAGAAACGCTGGCACGATATCCGACGCACCTTCCGCATTGATGGTTCCCGACATCCTCATCGTGAGCCACGATTGCCATTCGGGTGGCTTTTGTCCGATCATGTCAGGCGGATTACAGGCAATGTAACAGGACGAAAGATCATACCCCGAACAATCGTCCTCGCATGGAGCATATCCGCCGGTATAGCGTGGATCGAGTTCGTGGCATTCTTTGCCGCTCCGGTCACATAGCTCGCCGCTTTCCAGCACCCCGTTGCCGCACTCCGGCATGTCTCCGTCCGGTCCGTCGCCGTCGTCGTAAGAAATATCGTTCTCGAACTCACTGTCGCCTTCGACTTCCCCGGCGTGATGGTCCACCACCTGCACCCCCTGCCGACAGGAAAAAAGAAGCACCGCCGCCGCGATCGGGATCGAGAACAGTACGAAGCATCGCATAGTTCCCCCCTTTTGTGGCTTTCCAAGATAAGTGTAGCAAAAAGAGCCTCCGCTTCAAGATAAAAAAGGGGGCGGCTTGGAAGCCGCCCCTGCACAGGCAGGAAACGAGACGAGCTAAGCTACTCGGTGACGGTGAGCGTCTGGCCTTCTGTCTGGTCCTTTTCCTGCGGATTGTAGTAGGGGCACACGCTCGACTCGCCGGTGTTCCCCTCGATCGGGTAGCGGGCGAGCAGGTCGTAGGAGAACGAAATCGTCTGACCGGCGGCGATGTGGTTGATATAGAGGATGATCTGCCGCGGGGTCGTCTCGTACTTCTGAAGGAAGGTCCCCTCCTCCGCAAGGAGCGCGTCGAGCTTGTCCGCGATGAGGTCGAATCCGGGCGGCATACCGATGCTCGCGAGGATGACAGACTGGCCGGCGCCGGAGACATTCTCTATCGTGACGGTCGCCGTCACCGTGTCGTTAACCGCGAGCGTCGTCTTGTCATAGGAGACGGTGATCGTGAGCGGGCCGTCGTTCGTCTGCGCCGCGCCGGGCACATACCAGCGCGCCACCGCCGAGTACATGAGTTGACCGGTTCCGGAGAACCCGATGGTGACGGTGTTCTCCCCTTTCTTCACCACCGCGCCGAGGTCAATGAGCCGCATGACATCGCTGTTCGTTTCGTCCACGGTGAACTGGACCGGCGTCCCGCCGTTCGCCGACACCGTTATCGTCGCCTCCGCCGGATCGGGCGTCATGTTGTCGAGCGCCTCGACCATGAGACGGAGCGCGAGGATGGTACCCTGCGTGGTGCTCCAGTTGCCGAACTGGTCTTTGTTGCCGGCGAGCCAGTTGAGGATACCCTGCACCTCGATGTTATGGCCGCCGTAAGAGAGAAGCATGAGACCGATGAGCGCGGTCGTTTCTATCTTGGCGTTCTCGCCGTCACCGTAGAATTCGGTCTTGAGCGCCTGCTCCCAGTAGAATCCTCCCTTGCCGTCGTCCTGCATGTCGGCAAGTATCTCGTCGACGAGCGCGGCGACCTTCGCGTTTCCGCCATAGCCCGCCTTGATGAGGGCGATGGCCGCGATCGCTTTGCTGTAGTTGTCTTCGGCATCGGCAAGATGCGCGAGAAGATACTGCGCCCCCTTCTCCATCGCCGCAGATTGCTGACCGGCGCGGGCAAAACCCCACACCGCGTAGGCGGTCGTTCTAAAGACCGATCCCTCATAGTTATTGATGGCTCCTTCGGGGATACCGCCGCTCGACGGAGTGAAAGAACCGTCGGCGTTCTGCTGGGAAGCCATCCAGGTTGTCGTACGGGAGATCACCGCCGGATCGACCTCGTGCACCATCGCCATGTCCACGAACTCCATGAGACCGTAGGCGGTAAGGACGAAGTGTGCCGGCGTGTCGCCGAACCATTCGAAGCCGCCGCCCGGCACCTCGTAGGTAAGTAGCCGCTGGTAGCCCTGCGTGATGTAGTCGCGCGCCTTCAGCTCTATCTCGGGCGTTATCGTGCCGGTCTTGAGCATGTACTGCAGGACGAGGATGTTCGGGTAGGTGGCCGACGAGGTCTGCTCGAAACAGCCGTAGGGCATCTGAAGTATCGAGTCGAGCCCCTCGATGACCTGCGACATCATGCCGGGGTTGATCTTGACGACCAGGTCTTCCGAATCATCCACCGCTTCGGCCGGTATCTCGAGTGTGAGCACCGTGTCTTTGCTCAGGATGTCGCTCTTGGTGAGGCTCTGCGGCACTCCCGCCGGAAGGACGGTGACCGACCGTTTGACCGCGTCGCTCATCTTCGAGCCTTGCGCCGTGACGGTGAGGGTATATTTGCCGATCTTCAGCACCTTCACCGGGAAGTAGGCGCCGGTCACCGCGTTCGCCGGCACCTTCACCGTGACGGTGTCCGCGCCGACCATCTCGAACCAGTCCTCCTTCGAGGCGGTGAGCGTCACCGTCTGTTCCTCGGAGAGGTAATTGTAGACGCCGACCGGCACCTTGACGATGTCGTTCTGGGTGAGGAACACCGGAAAATCTATGTCCACGAAGAAGTCCTGATAGACGAGGATGCCGTGGAGCGCGCTACCGAGGGCGCCGTTCTTGGTGTTGGCGAGCGTCGTCACGCGCCAGGTCGTGATGCTGTCGGGCATCGTGAGTTCGACCTTCGCCGTGCCGTCCTTCGCGGTCACGAGTTCGGGGTTCACATAGAGCGTCTCGGGGAACCACTCGCGTGTTTTCACTCCGCCCTGCTCCGAAGGCGTCGGCGTGTCGGCGTCGTTGTATTCAGAGCCGCTGTCGGCAACAGCAACATCGTCGGCACCGGCTCGCGGGTCGCCGTTGCCGTCTTCTTCGCCACAGCCCCACCTATCTCCGGGATTGCAAAGGTCGTAGGTGACCGTCACATCATCGGCGGTCTTTTCCATCTCATCGGGACCACGGCTCGTGAGCGTCACCTTCGCGGCGTTGTAATCTTGCGTGAACTCGCCCGTCATCGCGTTGCCCCACGGGTCGGCGTTCTCCGGCTTCGCGAGAAGTTCGGCGACCTTGCCGGCATCGAGTTTGGTGTACTGCGTGCAGTCCCAGAGGTAGTCGGTATCCTTGTAGGACTCGAAGATCGCCGCGGCGCGCGCCGCCACCGCCTGCTGCGCCTTCGTCTTATAGGTGTTCTCGGGCGCCTTGTAGGAATCCGCGACGAGGCTGTGCCCGGCGCTGTCAACCTCGGCGGCGAAGAAGGCCTCGGTCCGCTCGTTGAGCTCCTGTTCCTTCTCCTCGGTCGCCGGCTCGGCGGTCATGATGTCGGATGGTGCCACACCGTAGACCACATAACTGGGATTCATGATGTTCTCTTCGAGTTCGAAGTAGGTCTGCTCGAGTCCCGGCTTGAACTCCTGCACCGCGAACACCGCTTCGTCCACGATCGAAACGCCGAGCGCCGCCTCGACCGCGTCGCCCGCGAGGTCCCTCACGCTGAAGGTGAGACTGGCCTTCTCG
>CAYNMQ010000147.1:0-5523 GCA_964398245.1 uncultured Spirochaetales bacterium
CGTCGTCGCCCTGATGTTGAGCGCATGGACGAAGGAGAACCGCGGAAAGTCGGGCGCCCCGGATATCCGCGCGATCGGCGCCATCTCATCCACGCCGACCGGATCGACCGCATACACCGGACAGTGATAATCTTTCTTCAAACGATGAATGAGCGGCGCCGCAAGGTTCGAGGCATGTTGATAGACCGGCGTCTTGTGGCTGAAGTAGGCCAGTTCGTCGTTTATCTCGATGACGCCGCTCGCGACCGGCGGAAGCATCCCGCCGATCGCGCCCATCGCGCGACACTGTCGGTCAGGCAGATGCTTTTCCAGAAACTGGCGTACCAATTCTTCACGGTGATCCAGTTGGTCCCCTATGGTGGGAAATCGGTGTACGAGGTCGTCCGGATGCCGGATACATTCGCTGATCACCTCGACGACACGCTCTCCTTCGCCACGGTAAATCGAACATTTGGTCGAGGTGGACCCGGTGTTGATGACGACAATCCTCTCTTCTGCCATGTGCTGTTCTCCTCGATCGCTCGATGAAAGACCGGATACTCAACTGCGCTCCGGCGCCAAACTAGCACAAACGCCGAAGCGAGTCAACAAAGGAAGCGGGGGCCGAAGCCCCCGCTTTCATGAACAGATACAGATAGTTAGCCTAGAACACCACCGAACAGCCGCAGCCGCTGTCCTTCTTCTTGGTGGTATCGGCATCAGGAACGATGGTGGTGTCGGTGATCTCGTCCTCGTCGCCGATGGCGATCTCGTCGCCGCTTGGTTCCTCGTCGGTGACAACGGCATCGTCATCGGTTGCCGGGGTATAGTTGGCGCCGGTCAGCGCAATGCCGTTCACCTGTGCGCCGCCGTAGCCATAATTGACGAATGCGATGTAGTATTTCGCACCCGGTTCCACACCGGTGATGTACCAGAGCCCCTGAGAACCCTGCGGCTCGACATGCTGGTCGTAGGTGACCGTGACCAGAATGGACTCGGAAGACTGGCTCTCGACCTCGTAGATGACCGGATCCGCCTTGCGGACATAAAGATGGAGGTCGGGGGTACCACCGCCACCGAACGGGCTGGAACCGGAGGACGACTGGATGCCAGCCGTCACCTTGAGCGCATTATAAGCGAACTCTGTCGGTATCTCATACACCATCTGGACATACGCCGGCATGATGGATACCTGCTCTTCGCCCTCGGTCACCATGATCGCCGTACCACCGCCGAACATGCCACCCATGCCGCCGCCGCTCGGATCGACCGCGGCGTCAACGAAGAGGCGCTTGACGCCCTCCTGCGCGTTCCGTGCCCGGATCTCGGCGAAATAGTTGAAGTCGGTGAGTATCTTCTCGACATCGCTCTTGTGGGCGCTATAAGCGCTGTCGTTCTCGACCTCCGAAAGAAGCGTATCTGCCCACTCTTTGTGAGTCGCCGCCGCGTTGTCGAGCGCATAGAGCGTCTTGAGGATGAGCGTCGCGAAGGCATCCTTCTGAGATTGCGTGGTGCTTCCGCCGATGTTCTTCTCCTGCGTGAGTTTCCAGAGCGCCCAGTTCGCGGCAAGATGCGGCTGACCGTCCCAGTGCACTTCGCCTTCCCAATCTTCGACCACCTTATACTCATGCTCGGCATAGCGCATGCACCAGTAGGTTTTGCTATCGGCCTCGTACTTATCCATCTCCACGATGCCACCCTGCGAGTTCGCCCACTTCACGATACCGTCGGAGGCATACTCGCCGGTGCAGGGATCATCGGAAATGATGAAGGCGAAGGTGTCGCCGAAACCTTCATGGAGCGCCCCCGGCTCGCCGTTCATACCATACTGGTCGAGGAACCCGCCCGAGTCGAGGCCGGTCGTATAGACCGTCGCGTGACCGAACTCGTGATAGACGACATCGCCGTCAAGGCCGAAATCGGCGAAGGTCCCCTGCCCGAAAACAAGGAGGTCGCCGGTGATGCCGACATTCTGGAACAGCAGCGTGAGCATGGGATTGTCGGGGCTGAAGAACGCGTTGTCCATCGGCGCAAGAGCGTTGTTCCCCGACATGATCGCCATGATGTCGCTCGTGTCGGGCATCAGGAAGTTGCCGATGACATTGAGCGGCGCCGTCGCCGTGTTGTTGAGAAGATGTTTGAAATCAGTGCCGAGCGAACGGAGATAGTTGTATATCTTCGAGGCGTGATAGTACATCGCGATCTCGGCGCACCGGTCGACCTGATCGGGGCCCGTTTTCTCGGCATCGTACGCCATGCCGCCCTCGCAGTCCTCATAGACGAAACTGCCGTTGTCCTTTTTGTTGGCGCGCTGGGTCGGTGAGCACAGGTGCGGCGTCGCATTCTAGCCGCCGAGCGAAATGGAGAACTTCTCTCCTTTATCGGGACAGTTCCATCCCTTTATCCGGCGGATGCCGTCCTCGTCCTTCGCGCCGGTGAGGAAGCCCTGCGCGGTCGCCGCGAGCTCCGGATCATCGGCCGCCGAGACATCGGGAAGGGTCACCTCGGTGAGGTCGGGCGTCGTGATCGGGTTCTTCTCATAGACCTTCGCGGTGTCGAGCGCGACGAGCGGCTCAGCGGAAAGGATCGTGGCGGCGTCGTCGACCATCACCGTGTTGCGGGCGAACAGGAGTTTGCCGCTCTTCGCGTGAACATAGTAGACGCGGTTGTCGGCCATGTGGAACGGAACGAGGCGCACCTTGTAGGCCGGCATATAGAGGCCGCCGATCCGCACGATGACCTTTTCGACCATGTTAGGCACGGCGCCGGCGGGCATCTTCGGGAAGTGCCGCTTCATGGCGACCTTGACCGCCGCCTCAGGAGCGATCACCTTGGAGAGATCGAGGTCTATCCTTCCAACCCCGTTGGTGACGCGGTAGGCCTTGCCGTTCCTGATGGAAACGGTGGTGTAGAGTCCCTCGACCGTCCAGCCTTTGTACTGGTGGCCGTACTTGAAGATGCTCGTGCCGCCGCTCTTGAAAGTGCGGAACGGAACGAGCGTAAGATCCTTCCCGAGACCGAAGGCCGGGAAGAAATCCTTCGTGATGAACTTCTCGACCGCTGCCGGCTCCGCCTTGAGCAGCGCGTTGATGCCCTTGACCATCGCCGGGACATCCTTGACGAACTTGACCTCGGCCCGCTTGAACGGCGACGCCGCCAAGAGAAGCGAGCACGAAAGGACGATGACGAGCACAAGGATTGAACGCATGCTACCCTCCATGAAAAAGGTACTCGGTTGCCATACCTAACGAAGGAGTCTATAACGGCACCGAAACGGATGTCAACAACTATTTTCGCCTTTCTTCGCTTGACTTGCCTCTTGGCGGGCGTATCGTTCACAGGAAGGCGAGCGAAGAATCTGACGAAACGGAGGAGACGATGACAGAGACCAGTTGGAAGAACAAGGTTCAAGAGGTGCTCGACAAGGTGCGCCCCACGCTCCAGCGCGACGGCGGCGATGTGGAACTCATCGAGGTGACCGACGACGGCATCGTCAAGGTGGCGCTCCGCGGCCACTGCCACGGATGCCCCATGTCGCAGATGACGCTCAAGATGGGGATCGAGTACGAACTCAAGAAGGCGATCCCCGAAGTGACGAAAGTCGTAAGCATCTGAAGCACTGATGGGCGCTGAAATCGTCACGCGCATCGCGGCGCTCACGAACGAAAAGAACGGGCTCATTCTCGCCCACACCTATACCCGGCCCGAGGTGCAGGACATCGCCGATGTCGTGGGCGACTCGTTCGAACTCGCGCGCCGCGCCGCCGAGGCGAACGCCGCGCTCATCGTGCTCGCCGGCGTCCGCTTCATGGGCGAAACGGCGGCGATCCTCTCCCCCGGCAAAAAGGTGCTCCTGCCGGTCGGGAAGGCAGGCTGTCCGCTCGCCGACATGATAACGCATAACGAGGTGCTCCGTCTCAAACGGGAGCATCCCGAGGCGGCGGTCGTCTGCTATGTCAACTCGCCGGTCGAGGTGAAGGCGCTGTCGGATGTCTGCGTGACGAGTTCGTCGGCGGTTCGTATCGTGCGCAATCTCTCCGAAAAGGAGATCATCTTCGTTCCTGACCGCAACCTCGGCTCGTGGGTCGCCGAACAGATCCCCGAAAAGCGATTCATCTTCCATCGCGGGTTCTGCCCGGTCCACGATCAGGTGAGGCCCGAGGCGGTCCGCGCGGCGAAGGAGCGCTTCCGCGACGCCGTCGTGCTCATGCACCCCGAATGCACCCCCGAGACCCGTCGAGAGGCCGACTTCATCCTCTCGACCGGCGGCATGGTGTCGCTCGTGAGAGAAAAGAAGCACCGGCGCTATATCGTGGTGACCGAACAGGGCATCGTCCATACGCTCCGGAAGCACCATCCCGACGCCGAGTGTTTTGACGTCACCGCCCCCACACTCTACTGCCAGAACATGAAGAAGATAACGCTCGATACCGTCCTCCGCGCCCTCGAAGAGGAGGAACCGGTCGTTACCGTCCCCGACGAGATCGCCGAAAAGGCGCGCCGGGCGCTTAACCGAATGCTTGAACTCAACAGGTAAGCCATGAACGAACTTCACATCGGACCCTTTACCTTCTCTTCACGGCTGTTCCTCGGAACCGGCAAGTACCGCTCGCACGAGGCGATGATCGCGGCGGTAAAGGCCTCGGGCACGCAGGTGGTGACCGCGTCGCTCCGCCGGATGGACCTCGGCGGCAAGGACGAATCGCTCCTCAAGCCGCTCCTTGCCTGCCCCGGCATCACGATACTTCCCAACACTGCCGGCGCGCGCAGCGCCGAGGAGGCGATCTACTATGCCGAGATGGCGGCCGAGGCGGGATTGCCGCGGTGGGTGAAACCCGAACTCACCCCCGAGCCGCGTTATCTCCTCCCCGACCCCATCGAAACGCTCAAGGCGACCGAGACGCTGGTGAAGAAGGGCTTTACCGTCCTCCCCTACATCAACGCCGACCCGATGCTGGCGCTCCGACTTCAGGATGCGGGGGCGGCCACCGTGATGCCGCTCGCCGCGCCGATAGGGACCAACAAGGGACTGCTGATGCGCGAGATGATCCGCATCATCGTCGAACAGGCGCGGGTGCCGGTCGTCGTTGACGCGGGACTCGGGGCTCCCTCAGATGCCGCCGCCGCGATCGAGCTGGGCGCCGACGCGGTGCTCGTGAACACCGCGATAGCGACCGCCAAAGACCCCGCCGCGATGGGAACGGCATTCAAGATGGCGGTCGAAGCGGCGCTCCTCGCGCGGGAGGCAGGTATCCCCAAAAAATACGATACCGCTCAGGCCTCCAGCCCCGAACTCGATTTTCTGAAGAAATAACGCCTCAGTCCGCCGGCGTTTGCTCGTCGGGCTTTTCTTTTGTCACCGCCTCTTTCTCTTTGCGGCGCATCTCGTAGTACTGTTCCTTCGGCATGAGTTCGCCGGGAAGTTTCTTGTCTATGACGAGTACTCCGTCGAGATGGTCGAGATCGTGCTGGAATATCACGGCGGTGAAACCTTCTATGCGCTCGGCGACCGCTTCCCCCTCCTTGGTGTCGTGCGCCACCGTC
>CAYNMQ010000148.1:0-5509 GCA_964398245.1 uncultured Spirochaetales bacterium
CGCTCGCGATGGACTGGAGCGCCGGGTTCGGGAGACGCTGGGCCACGCCGATCGCGCCGCTTTCGTTCGAGTGGGGTTTTCCCATCACGCCGCGGCCGGGCGACCCGGTCTATATGTTCGAATTCAACATTAAGAACTCGTTCTAAGAGGAGGTAACGATGAAACGGTTCGTGTTCATGGCGGTGTTGCTGGCCGTTCTGCCCGCGCTGGCTTTGGAAGTGGCTTGTGTCGACATGAAGAAGGTCTGGGAGGAAAGCAAGGAGATCAAGGCCGAAAAGGCCAATCTCGAAAAGTCGCTCAAAAAGGCGCAGGAGGACCTCAAGAAGAAGGAGGCGGAACTCAAAGCGCTTCAGGAGAAGGCGATGAAGGACGCGCCGACGATGACCGAGGAGGCGAAGCGTACGATGCAGGAGGAGTTCCAGAAGAAATACCTCGATTTTCAGGAGCTTTACCAGTCAAGCCAGAAGATGCTGCAGGAGAAGGACTACACGGCGCAGACCTCCTTCATCGAGAAGGTGAAGAAGATAGCGACCGAGATCGCCAAGAAGAAGGGCTACGACATCGTGCTGGCCAAGGACAATGTCCTCTTCATGCAGGACAAGTATGACATCACGCAGGAAGTGATCGCCATCATCAACAAGTAGGATCCGCGATCTCCCTCCATTTTTCTCGTTGACATTCGGTAGAGAAAGAAAGAAAATGGTTCCGTGTGGCGATTCATCGTCTTATGCATACTTCTGCTTATCGTTGCGCTCAACTGGGAACGGATCGCGCCGTATCTTCCTTCGTCGCTCAGGGAGCCGGATCGGCCGGTGCGCGACTTCGACGAGGCGAAGAGACTGCTCTTGGAAAAGGTCTATTACGACCACCGTGAGACGCTCTACTGCGGCTGTTCCTTTGACGAACGCAAGCGGATAGATCTCGCCGCCTGCGGCTACACGCCGCGAAAAGACCCGAAGCGGGCGATTCGCCTCGAGTGGGAGCATGTCGTGCCGGCGCACGCCTTCGGCCAGAGTTTCGTCGAGTGGCGCGAAGGGCATCCCCACTGTGTGGACAAAAACGGTCGTCCGTTCAAAGGGCGTCGCTGTGCGCGTCTGGTGAACGATGAGTTCCGCCGCATGGAGGCGGATATGTACAATCTCTATCCGGCGATAGGGGAGGTGAACGGCGACCGTTCGAACTACTCGATGGCGGAGATCCCGGGCGAGAAACGCGAGTACGGCGCCTGCGATGTCGAGATAGAGGATGGCAAGATAGAGCCGCGCGAGGGGATACGCGGCATCATCGCCCGCACCTACCGGTACATGGACGAGACCTACCCGGGACACGGCATCATCTCGCACAAGAACCGCAAGCTCTTCGATGCGTGGAATGAACTCTATCCCGTCACCGAGTGGGAATGCGAGCGGATGCGGCGCATCGAGGCGATCCAGAAGACCGAGAACCGCATGCTCAAGGAAGCGTGCCTAAAAGCGGCGCGGTGATACTGAGCCGTCCTACTTCTTTCCTTCCGGAGCGCCGAGCGAACCCCATCGGCGCAGATGTTCGCGGTATCCGGGCCGATAGTGCTCGAGGATCTCGCGGAGGTAGGTCATTTGGCGCTCGATGGCCTCTTCGTAAAGGTCGGCGTCTATCCCCCAGCGGTCGTTGAAATGGGCGCGCATGAAGCGGTTGACGCCGCCGAGTTCGGTCGCGAAACGCCGCTTGGTCATTTCATAGAACGAGAGCGTGTTGAGGTAGAGATCTATCTCCTGATCGAACCCGGAGACCTTTCCTTCCTTGAACTCGTGGTAGAGAAAGGAGAGTTTTTCGAGATAGGCGCGGTCGGCCATCTGCCCGAGGAGGTCGGCGGTGCCGAGCATCATGCCGAGGGTTCTCACCTCGAACGAGCGGAAGCGGATGTCGGCGATGCGGACGGTGAGACCGGTGCACGCGAGCATATCGCGGCAATCGCGGATATCATCGTCGGGAAGACCTTCCTTTCGGAAGTAGGCCTCAAGGAAATCGGCGCTCCGCTCGATGTGGGTCTTCGTGTATTTGGCGCCGGTCCCGTCGTCATCATCCTGTTGAATGTACCCGACATCGTGAAAGAGGGTGGCGGCGATGCCGAGCTCGACTTCGCGCGGGGAAAGAGGGTTTCCTGCGCAAAAAGCGCCGTGGATCAGGCGCGCCATGGCCATCGTCGCGTCGGTGGTGTGCTGGAGGTTGTGGTAGGCGGTGTTGCAGGCGCGGTACCCGGGATATTCTCCGGCGAAAAGACGGACAACATCGCTGAATACCTTCCGAAGGAACGAAAGGTCGAAAGAGGAGTGCATCCGGAGAACGAGATGTTCGACCTCGGCCTTGACGGCCTGCGGGTCGTCCATCGGGACGAGCCGGGAGAGTTGCTGTCCGTGCTGGCGCGAGGTCCGATCAGCCACCGTGCGGCTCCTACGGCCGTATGGCGACGAAGATGTCGGGATGCTCCTTGGTGAAAGAGACGATCCCTTGTCCTGCCGTTTGCTCGATCCCGACGGTGGGGATGGTGCCGTCGGCGTTCATGCCGATGGGGCCCGGCGCATTGTTGTAGATGATGAGCGCGATCGCTCCGGCGTCTGCGGCGTTCTGTATCTTCTGAGAATGCAGTTGCCGCGCTGCACGATGACGATAAAGCCGGTTGCGTCAGTTTTGTAGGCATCGCAACCGTCGCCGTTCTCCGTCTCGATGAGGCCGATCGCAAGGAGCGGTGCCGCAATGTCGGCGGTTATCGGCGGGGTGCCGGTGCCGCCTGAGCCGGGCTGAGGCATGGTCGCCGGTATCGCGAGAAGATTCCCCGGTATCGGCTGGGGATGGATCACATCCACACGCAGACCGCTCACCGTCGTCGGCACACAGCAAATGCCGGCGGTGCAGGGAGAGTTTATCGGCGCATAGTTCGCCGGACAGGCGGGATCGCTCACGCAGAAACCGCCATCGGCATTGCACTGGTCAACGGGGATGGTCTCCTCGTCGGGGATCGGTGTTCCATCGTCCGTCGGCTCTTCCTCGTCGAGGTATTCGTCGGGAGTTTCTTCATCTGAAGGCAGGATCTCGTCGGCATCGGAAGGAAGCGTGTCGTTCACGACGGGAGTGTCGCCGTCGGGAACGGTGGTATCATCGGTGACCCCGGTCGTGTCGGCGTCGCTGCCGGTTGCGGTGTCGCTGTCGGTCTCGCCAGCGAGGTTGTCATTCGTCACCCGTTTCACGGTGTTCTCGCACGCGCCGGCAAGAAAGAGACAGCCGACTACGATAACGAAAAAAAGAGTTCTCATCGCGTATCTCCTTTCATTTGGCGATTCATCCGTATGGAGAATTCTAATCAGAACCATGAGGTCTTGTCAAGAACTTATCGCAGGTCAATCGAGCCCTCCGTATCGCTCCGGGACGAAGAAACTCTTCCCGCTGAGAAGGCTCTCCTCGAGCGCGACGGCGCGGCCGACCGTCTCCATCTGGAACGACTCGGCGATATCGAACGGCGGAAGCCAGAGCCGTTCGTAAGTGAAGGAGAGAGGATCAACAGGTTTTCCCTCGCGATAGACCCCGAAATGAAGATGGGACCCGGTCGAGCGCCCGGTGTTCCCGACGGCGCCGATGATGTCTCCCATCCGTACCGAGGATCCGCGGGCGACATAGACGGCCTGCAGATGGGCATAGAGTGTTTTGATGCCGTTTTCATGACGGATGATCACGGTGGTGCCATAGCCGCGCCGTCGTCCTGTTTCGATGACGATGCCATCGCGCGCAGCGTGGACGAGGATGCCTCGCTCGGCCTTGACATCTATCCCTTCGTGCATCCGTGTGCCCTCGTTGAAAGGGTCTTCGCGGACTCCGAAACGCGAGGTGATGCGACCGGCGTTGATGGGGGCGCGGAAGAATCCGGGAGGAGACATGAAGTAGTCGTTCGAAGTGACATAAAACTCGCACGAGCGGCATCCGGCCGGCTTGAGGAGGGTGAACTGGCCGTAGCGTGAGCTTTTGACCGAAAATCCGGTCAGGTCGGTGAGGTTCACGAGGATCTTCTGGTCGAAGATCCCGCGGATCATGAAAGAAACGGTATCGCCGGGGCTGAGATGGTGGAGAATGCCCCAATCCCACTGCATGGCGGGTCGTATCGTTTCGTAGAACTCGGGGAAGTCACGAGAGAACTCGTCACGGACCGTGAAGGTCTTGATCATAGTTTGTTCCAAGAGAACAAGCGGGCGCCGCGAAAGACGCCACCCTTTTTCGGTTTGCCGGAGGGCGGTTTCGATTCCTGTGGTGCGGGAGGTGTAGTGGTGCAGGCTGATGCGCCGCAAGAGATCGCCTTCTTTAGTGACGGCCAGAATGTCACCCGGCGCGAAGAGTGCGATGCCGGCGTCCGTCCGGAACAGCCGTTCGACCTCGCGCCATGTCGTTTCCCCGAACACCTCCGCGAGGAAAGGATCGTAACCGCCACCGGGAACCATTACGACGGTCACATCGAGAGGGTGTGGGGCGGCGGCAGCGCTGTCCCAGCGGATTGTCAGAGGGAACCGGCGGTACTCGAGATTGAGGGCGGGGTAGAGAAGGAACACGCCGAAGACGACCACTGCCGCAAAAAGCGCGACCGGGGCGATGCGTTCCACTCAAAATCCTCTCTTATAACAAGTTAGAGCGATTGTAAGTGTTGTGTGGTCCGAAGTCAACGGAGTTTTGTTGTCAAGCGGCGCGAAAGAGGTACCATGAATAGAAGAGGCAACTGCGATGTGTGCGAAGGAATGCGTCGTGAGTGATCCGACCGGCATCTACATTCATCTTCCCTTCTGTGTATCGCGGTGTGCCTACTGCGACTTCTTCTCGACGGTGCCGGAGGGGGCGGTGGTAAAGGATGCTTACGGAGAGCGGGTGCTTGCGGTGCTTCAGCGGGAGTTGGAAACGCTCGATGCCTGTTCTATCGTGTCGGTCTATCTCGGCGGTGGTTCTCCCTCGACGATGCCGCGGGAGTTTTTCAGAAACCTTGCGATAGTGCTACGAGAAGAAGGCGTGGAACCGCTCGAGTTCACGGTGGAGGCGAATCCGGCCGATCTTACCGGGGATTTTATCGAGACGCTTGTCTCTTGCGGGGTGAACCGGCTGTCAATTGGTGTCCAAGCGGCCGACGATGCGGTGCTCGCGGCGATGGGGCGGCGTGCTTCCCGGAAGATCCTTGAACAGGTTCTTCCGCGGGCGCGTCGGGCGTTCGGTAATCTTTCCTATGACCTCATTTATGGTTTTGGGAAAAAACGCCGCGACCTTGCGGCGGAACTGGAGTGGCTGTTTGGTATGGCGGTTCCCGACCACCTTTCGGCCTACTGCTATACCCGTCCCAAGCGTCGTGGCGCGCCGCCGTGTGCCGATGAGGCGGTCATTGAAGCGGAAGAGGAGGTTATTCGTAATTTTTTACAGAAGCACCATTTCGTGTGCTACGAGGTCAGCAACTGGCACGAAAAGGGTTCGAGAGCGTCCACAACCGGCTCTACTGGACATGGGAGCC
>CAYNMQ010000149.1:0-5487 GCA_964398245.1 uncultured Spirochaetales bacterium
CCATCACGATGGGGAGCGACGGCTTCCTGCGCGGATTCTTCTACAGCCGCGGATCGCGGCGCGGCAAGGTGGGCGGCGGCGGGCGCACCCACCCTGCCGTTCTGCTGGTCGCGATCGTCTTCGCCCTGCTCGCCCCGATACTCGCCCGGATATTCTACTTCGCGATCTCGCGCCGGAGAGAGTATCTCGCCGATGCGACGGCGGTGCGCCTCACCCGCTACCCTGAAGGGCTCGCCGCGGCGCTTGAGAAGATATCGGGGAACCCTGTGGACCTCGAAGGATACAACCGTTTCACCGCGCCGCTCTTCATCGTCGATCCCCTCGAAAGCACCCCGTCGTCGCAGGCCCGCCTGTTCTCCGTCGGTTCGACGCATCCGCCGACCCGTGAGCGGATACGGATACTCCGGGCGCTTTCGGGCGCCGGCTTCCGCGACTACCAAGGCGTCTTCATGAAAATGACCAAAGAGGCGACGCTCATCCCGGAGCGGATGCTCCGCGACAAGACGCCGGTCCCCCTGCGACAGCCCTCTTCCGGCGGCGCACAGGCGGCGGAACCGACGAGGGAGCAGAAGCGTCGCGATCTCGGCGACCTGTTGATGGCGACCGCTGGTTTCATCTTTCTTCCCTGTGCCTGCGGGCTCAAGGTCAAGGTGCCGCCGACCCTCGGCAAGACCAGCCTTCTCTGCCCGCGCTGTGGCCGGATACTGCTGCTTCCCTCGATCGTTCCCGGCGTGACACATGCCGGCCCAGAGCCGGCGCAAAAGGAGGCCGCCGATGAGGCGCCGCTCTTCTACGAGCGGAAAAGCGACGGATGGGAAAGCTTCGCCTGCTCCTGCGGCCATCCGATACAGCTGTCGCCGCTCTTCCGGTCAAGGATCATAGAATGTCGCAACTGCCACCGGAAGATAGAGATCCGCTGATCCGGGCGCTATTCGCCGAAGGAGATCTCTCCTAGAAGATGCTTCAGGTGCTCAAGCCCCTCGGCGATGTTGTCGAGGCTCGTCGCATAGGAGAAGCGGATGTATCCGGGAGCGCCGAACGCCTCGCCCGGGACCACCGCTATCTTCGCCTCGTCGAGCAGGATATTCGCGAGATCGATGGTGGTCGCTATCTTGCGGTCGCCGAACGAGCTACCGAGATACTTCTGGAAGTTCGCGAACAGGTAGAAGGCGCCGTCGGGCTTGATGCACTTGAGGTGCGGGATCTTCGACACCTCCTCGTAGATGAACCGCCGCCGCCGGTCGAACTTGCTGACCATCGCCTCGACATCGGTCTGGGGGCCGTTCAGCGCCTCGATCGCGGCGTGCTGCGTGATGGTGTTGGTGTTCGAGGTGGTGTGATCGAGGAAATGCTTCGCGCGGTCCATGACATCGCGCGGCCCGGCGGCGTATCCGATGCGCCAACCGGTCATCGAGTAGGACTTCGAGAAGCCGTTCACCACGATGACGTTCCGGCGCAGTTTCTCATTCACGACCGAAGCGGCCGAAACATGGGTGTTGGTGTCGTAGGTGAGCCGTTCGTATATCTCGTCGCTGATGACATAGATGTCGCGCTCGGCGAGGTAGTTGACGATCTCTTCGAGGTCATGGACGCGGTAGACGGCGCCGGTCGGGTTGTTCGGGGTGTTGATGACGACGGCGCGTGTCTTGTCGGTGATGGCGGGCTTCAGGTCCTCGAGCGTCAGCCGGAAGCCGAACTCCTCCTTGGGGCGGCAGAAGACCGGAACACCGCGGGAGAGTTTCACCATGCTGACATAGCTCACCCAGTAGGGGACCGGTATCACCACCTCGTCACCCGGCGAGACGATGGATTGAAGGAGCGCATAGATGGCGTACTTCGCCCCCGGCGTCACCGCGATGTTCGCCTCGTCGTAGTGGAGATTGTTCTCCCGAAGGAACTTCTGGCGTATCGCCGCCTTGAGCTCTTTGATGCCCGACGAATCGGTGTATTTGGTGAATCCGAGGTCGATCGCCTTCTTCGCCGCCTCCTTGATCCGCTTCGGCGTGTCGAAGTCGGGCTCGCCGGCCGAGAAACTGATGACATTCACGCCGCGCTCGTTCATCGCCTTCGCCTTCGCCGCGATCTCGAGCGTCGCCGATTTCCCTATCATCGAGGTGGCGCTGCTGAGCCGGCCCTTCTTGCGGTCAACGGCGCCGGCAGACTCCTGTTCCTTCGTTCTTTTGTCCATCGCATCTCTCCGATGACAAGACTACTGAAAGAGGTTGCGTACTATTCTTTCGTGCTGTCCCGCTTTGAGTTCTACGGGAATGACCCGATCTATGTTGTAGTTCTGATTCTTGATGCGTATCTTATGTTCTCCCGGAGGCAGCTCGTACTTGTCGAGCGGGGTGCTCTGGATCGGCTTTTCGTTGATGTAGACGAATGTCGAGGGAGTTGTGATAAGGGTGAGGTACGCTCTATCAGGCTTCAATCCTTCTTCCGGCGCCGTTTCCTTCTTTGGTTCGACCTTTTTTTGCTCCTCCGGTTTCTCTTCCTTTCTTTGCACGATCTTGCCGCCCTTGAGCGGCCTCAGGATGAAATCGACCTTCGTCTGCAGATTGGTGCCGGTCACCACCCCGAGATTCTGCTGGACCGGCTGATAGCCGTCCTTCTCCAAGCGGATCACCACCTCGACCCCTACCGGGATCTCGACCATGAAGGGGGTCTGCTTCTCCGAATACCGGTCATTGACGAAGATCTTGGCACCGCTGGGGTCCGAATTGACGGTGATGAAGGCCTTCTGCTCGCCGACGCGCGCCATCGTCACCACCTTGGTCTGCGTCTCTCCCTCTTTGAGGGTGATCGTCTCCCGTTTGGTGACATAGCCGTCCCGGCGCAGTTCTATCTCATGCTGCCCCGGCATGATGCCTTCTATCTTGCACGGCGTCTCGCACCGCTTGTGCTGCATCGTCCCGGGGTCGAGATTCACCACCGTGCCGAACACATTGGATTCGACGATGAGCGCCGCCGCCCGTTTCGTCTCACGGATCACCAGCCATCCGATGGTGCCGAGCACCGCGCCGAGCACCGCGACCGCCGTCGCGCTGCCGATCCCGTGCCCTTTCGATTTGCCGGCCGGCATGACGATCACCGACTCTTCCCCGTCGTCCTCATCTGCGGAGGCGGGCGGCGCGACGAGTTGCGGCGTGTAATTCTTGGGCATCTTGAGTTGTTTGTATCGCTCTATCTTCGCCATGTCCTCTTCAAGCTCGGCGGCAAAGAACTCGCTCATGAAGTTCATGAGGTCCTGTCGATCGAATCTCCGGTTGCTGGCAAAGACGAAACGGCGAAGGTCTTCGGCCAGCTCGCTCGCCCACTGGTAGCGCTCGTCGCGGTTCTTCGCGAGTGCCTTGAGAACGATCCGATCGAGTTCCGGAGTCACATCATGGTTGAACAGCGAGGGAGGCGGGACATCGGCCTTGCGTATCTTCTCGAGCGTTTCGACATCGTTCTTGCCGAGGAAAAGTCTCTTGCCGGTGAGCATCTCGAAAAAGACGACGCCGAGCGAGAAGATGTCGGAGCGCCGGTCGAGCGGCATCGCGGCGACCTGTTCGGGCGACATGTAGCTGAACTTTCCCTTGAGCATGCCGGCCTGCGTCTTGGTCGACTTCGACTTCGCCTTGGCGATGCCGAAGTCTATCAGCTTGACCGTTCCCTCGTAGGAGATGATGATGTTCTGCGGCGATATGTCGCGGTGAACGATATTGAGGGGGTTCATCTTCTCGTCGGTCTTGCGGTGAGCGTAGTCGAGTCCGTCGCAGACCTGCGCGATGATGTGCGCCGACTGCTCGACCGGCATGAGCAGATCGACCTTCTTCATCTGCTTACGGATCGTCTTGAGGTCCTTGCCGTTGACGAGTTCCATCGCGATGAAGTAGGAATCCTCTATCTTCCCGAGTTCGAGTATCTGGACGATGTTCGGGTGCTGAAGCTGGACCGCGATCTTCGCCTCGTCAATTAACCTGCGAAAGAAATCGGTATCTTCTTCGAACTCGGGGAGGATCTTCTATATGGCGACGATCTTTTCGAACCCCTCGACGCCGAACATCTTCGCCTTGTAGACCTCGGCCATCCCGCCGACATTGATGAGCTCCAACAGATAGTACTTCCCGAAAAGGCGCGGGAGGCTGAGCATCCGATCAGCCATCGAGCGGAAATCTCCGTCGCAACATATTGAAGGATATCGTAATGGCGCGTCATGGATAAGTCAAATTTTTGAGATCTTCCGGCGACATCTGCGGCCACGACGCCACAGCGTCACCGAAGCATTTCTTGCAAATGCGAGAACTACCGCATAGGATGCCGCAACTTAGAGAAAGATGGTTCGGATGCTTTTCAACCAGGCGCGCGTCGACATCCTTAACGGCCAAGTCGAGCTGACGGTCCGCTCGCTCGCGCTCCCCGTCGTGGCGCTCAATCTTCTGCGAGCGGGATACAATATCGTGGACATGTTCTGGATAGGAAGGCTCGGCCCCGATTTTCTTGCCGGCGTCTCGGGCTCCATCTTCCTTGTCTGGGCGATCCATGGCCTATCGCACCTCGTCACCACCGGCATTACCGCCGGGGTCTCGCGCAACATCGGCGAAGAGCGCACCGACCGCGCCGTGGCGAACGCGGCAAAAGCGCTCCGCTATACCCTTTATTTCGGCATACTCGTAGCGGTGGCCACCTATCCTCTGGTTCCCTTTCTCATTTCCTATGTGGGCATGTCGGAAACGGCGACGCGCGCCGGCACCCAGTATCTGCAGGTTATGACCGTGTTCACCCCCGTCATATTCCTTCTCTTCTCGCTTCATTCCCTCTTCGTCGCCCGGGGGGATACCGTCACTCCGCTCCGCGTTTACGCGGCCACTTTTCTCCTCAACATCGGCCTATCTCCGCTTCTTATGTTCGGCTGGGGGATGATACCCCGTCTCGAGACGCGCGGCACCGCCTATGCCACCATCATTTCCTATCTGGTCGCCTGTGCATGGTTCTGGATCGTCATACGCCGCCGGCGCTGGGTGACGCATTCCGCTCCGTCTCCCGACGGCATCATTCCCCTCAGGCGCTATTTTTCGCTCGGCTACCCGATCGCCCTCACCAGCATGATGTTCTCCTTCATCTACTTTTTCATCGCCCGCGTCACCGCTCTTTTCGGCGATGCGGCGGTCGGCGCCATGGGGATCGGCCACCGCGTCGAATCGCTCGCCTATTTCTTTTCGTTCGGATTCGCGGTGGGGCTCTCTACCTTCGTCGGGCAGAACCTCGGCGCGGGACGCCCTGAACGGGCACTTGCGGCGACACAGTACGCCATGAGAACGGTGGGTGTCGCCGCAACGATCTACACTATGGCGACCGTCACCTTCGCCGCCGCCATCGTCTCTCTTTTCAATGACGATCCGGGGCTCGTCGCCCACGGCGTCTCCTATCTCTGGATAGTCATGCCGGCCGCGGCGCTGCAGGCCATCCTCAGCGTCCTCGAGGACGGCGCCTTCCCCCGCGCCG
>CAYNMQ010000150.1:0-1486 GCA_964398245.1 uncultured Spirochaetales bacterium
TGAAGGCCATTGCCGCGTAAATGGCCGCGCTTCCCGAGGAACGCTCCTCGAAACCGGTCGCCGCGGTCGTCAAAGAGAATTCGAACTCCACCATCGCCTACTGCTACAACAAGTCGCTCAAACTCGACGCCTCGCTGTCGGGAAAACTCGAGGTGACCCTGAGCGTGCTCGGCACCGGCAGGGTCGCCAAGGTCGAGACCAATACGCAAAAATTCAAAGGGACCAACCTCGAGCGGTGCGTCAAGGACCTCATCAAGAAGAAGTGGGTGTTCCCTGAATTCAACGGGGCAGTGACCGAGGTGACGATACCGTTCGTTCTTTCCTCCGAATGAGCCGTTCCGCCGGCGAGAGAGGAGACACACCGGGTATGCGGGACCATACCGGCGATGAACGCGGGCTCATCAAGGCGGCGCGCCACGGGGATGTCGGCGCCTTCGAGGCGCTCGTCCGGCGCCACCATGAGACGCTTTACCGCTTCGCGCTGGGGATCACCCACGGGAACGAGGCTGAGGCGAGCGATCTGCTCCAAGAAGCGCTCATCAAGGCGTTCCTCGCGATAGACCGCTTCGAGGGGAAATCGAGTTTTTCCTCATGGCTCTGGCGCATCATCCGGAACGAATATACCGACCGCATACGGCGAATCCATGGGGAATCACTGCCGCTCGAACAGATTGAACATCTCCCCGACGCCGCCGAAACCCCCGAGAACTTCGCCATCGCCGAGGAGCGGCGGCGACTTCTGTGGAGCCTGCTTGCCGCCCTGCCGGAGATATTCGCCGATGTCGTCATTCTCGTGGAACTCATGGGACTCTCCTATGAGGAGACGGCCGAATACCTTGAGATCCCCATCGGCTCGGTACGAAGCCGTCTCGCGCGGGCTCGGGAGCGGCTTGCCGAAATGGCGGATCGGCAACGGGAACTTTTGGAGCGCCTTACGCGTCCTACGAAGTAAGGAGGTCGGGTATGAAAGACGAACGAAAAAATCAGGCGGAACGGCTCGTCGCCGACCTCCTTTCTCTTTCGAAATTCCCCCGCAGACCGCTTCCTGATGATTTTGAAGCGGCGCTCCATCGCCGACTTGTCGAGGCAGCGACCGCACATCCTCGGCCGAGGCAAGAGAACGGTTTGCGCCGGATGATGCGCCCCCTCTTCATCGCCGGGGCGTTTGCCGTTGTTTTTCTTTTCGGCCTTATGATCGGCCGGTCCCTACCCGCTCCCCGCGACATCGAACCCGAGCAGACACCGCTCGCTGACCGAAACGCCCCGACACCGGCGCCGGCGGTCGCCGCGAAGACGGTGGTCCAGCGCGGCGAACCGGTCACCATCCGTCTCGTGTACGAATCGGCCAGAGATATCGAGCAGGTACACTTCACCATAGTGCTCGACGAGGGGGTTCGTTTCCGGGCAAGTGACCCCGATATCGCCGCACGACACGAACTGGCGTGGGAGGGGTCACTCGTCGCAGGGCGCAACGAGATACCGATCG
>CAYNMQ010000150.1:1496-5439 GCA_964398245.1 uncultured Spirochaetales bacterium
CATTCGGGCTCATGCCCGATTCAATGGGACCACTCTCGAACAGGTGGTAACCCTCATCGCCAAGGAGGACTCTCATGCGTAGCCTGTTGTTCATACTGTTTTTTTCTTCTCTTCTGCCACTCGTGCCGCTCACGGCGGGTGAACCGGCGCCGGTGACCCCCTCGACCGAGGTCGAACCGGGACGCGAGGTGCCCGACTGGGAAGCGCGCTTCCAGAAACGCGACGAAAAGAAGGAGGCTCAGAAAGAACATCGGAAGGAAATGAAAAAAGAACGCAAAAAGGACGACTCTGACGAAAAGCGCGAGCAGAAAAAAGAACAGCGCCGCGAGATGCGTAAGGATCACCGCGAACACCGTTAGAAACCAATGTTCATGCCGTTCCGCCCCGTAATACCCTCATCCATTCTTGTGCTTTATCTCCTCCTTTCTTCACCTTCCCTCTTGGCTGCGTCGCTCGAAGGCGACATCGCGTTCGGCGGATCCTACAACACCAACGCGGGGCTTCTGTCGTCGGATGAACTCGCGGCCACCGACCGATCCGCCCGATCGAACCGCGCTTTCGGCGCCGATCTCGACGCGATACTGACGCTCTCGCTTGGCGACCTTTTCGCTATGGAGTACTCGCTCTTTACCACGGTGACACCGACCGACATCACCTCCTCGTTCTGGTACCATTCGCTCGCCTTTTCGTTCTCACACGAACTCAAGGAAGTGGATATCGAATACGGCATCGAAGTCGGACACCTTATGATCGGTTTCGAGAACCGCACCGTCGATCCGCAACTGTTCTTCAATCTCTTCTGGTATGCCGACGACCACCTTTCTTACTATCTCACCTCCGCCTTCTCTTATGTTGCCGCTCTTTCCGATACTTATGACTATTTCAACGCCCCCGGCGGACGGCGCGAAACCGGCATCTATGTCTACCCGGTCGCGGGCAACCGCAGTTTCATCTCACTGGGGCTCGGCGAGAGGCTCTTCTTCTTCGGCGAAGAATATGTGGCTTCCGAGGATGGCCTGCCGCCCGTATGGTCTCAGCACGGCTTTTCCGAGACCTACGCTCGGCTGAAAGGCAAGTTCATCTACGAGGGGTTCAGCGCCGAGGCATCGGCACGCTACGGCTTCTCTTATTACCTTGACGACGACAGATGGACTTCTCGGGGTAGTACCTATACCAAACGGCGGATCGATCACGGGCTCCGAATCAAGGCAACCCTTGAATACTGCTTTACCGATTTCTTTTCACTTCTCGGCTACTACCAGTACCAACGCCTCTTCTCTTCGATAGGAACCACCCCAACCGACTACCGCGACCTCTCCTATGACCAGCACCTCGCCGGAGCGATGGTGCGGTTCGTGTTCTAATCTTTTCCCGCGTTCTTAGTCCTTGAAAAAGAATGGGCGGCCCCGAAGGACCGCCCGCGTCGAGGCAGAAGGCAAGTAACCTGTTACAAGGTTCCGGTAAAGAAGGTGCGGAACTCTTCGACGAGCGGGTTACCGTCGGTTCCGTGCACACCCTTGGTGACGACCACGCCGTAGCGGACACCCGGCGCAAAGTTACCGGTGGCGGTGAAGCGGATGACCGGATAGCCGTCAACCGTTTCAAGGGTAAAGATGCCCGGAAGCACGACACCCGTTTCCACTTCGTAGATGAAAATGGTCGCCTCATCAACCGTGATAGCATCTATCGCTTCAGAGAAGTAGAGGTCTATCACCTGACCGCCATCGAGGTCTATGTCGGCGCAGAGCGGCACCGGCCCGGCATCGTCGCCACTCACCGTGTCAAAAGTGCTCAGGATGTCGGTGCCAAGCGTGTTGCCGGCAAGGTCGGCAACCGAGCCTGCAACGGCGACGGTATAGGCTGTTTCATCGTGTAGGGTGTCCGGAAGCGGCACGAAGGTAATGCGACGGTAGGAGTAATCGAGCGCAAGACAGCCGAACACATCGTCTTCGGCGTCGGCACCGCAGGCAGGCGGCGTATCACGGATCACGCGGAACGATCCATCGGTGGAGACAGTGCTCCGGGTGACGGTCGCCACGCTGAGTGGTTCGCTCGCGACAACCCGAACGGCGGCGTTCACACTGACGCCGCTTGAGGAGTCGGCTGGGGAAACCGAAACAACCGTTGGAGGCGTCGTTTCGACCGAGAACGAAACGGTGTACGGAGCCGCGATCATGTTACCGGCAGTGTCGGTAATGCCGCTGATCGTGAGGGTGTAGGGATTGCCTGAGGAAAGAAGCGGAGTCACCGGCCTGATCGTCGCCCGCGTGTTGCGCACCTCGATGATCACGGCGATAGTACTACCGCCGGCATTGGACAAATTCACGGTAGTCCCCGAGGCGAACGAGGAAGGATCGACCGTTTCATTGAATGCAACGGCAATCTGCGTCCATGCGGCAAGCGTGGGTGCTCCCGGAATGGGGATCCATGCTCCCGTCTCATTCTGTCCATAGGAAGCGGAAACGGCGGGTGCCGTCGTCTCGACCGTGTAGTTCTGCACATCGTCGGGATCGGTCGAGGCGATCGTATAGATGTTGGCGATCTGGTTCTTGCGAATCGTCAGTCTCACCGCGCCGGCACCTGTCTTGAGGAAACGGGTCGGGTATATTTCGGCCACATTGCCGGTCTGCTCGGGAACGAAGTAGAGCGCAAAGGGTATCGGGTCAATGAGGCGCCACGAGAGACCGCTCTGGCTCGCGGCAAAGGCTTTATCGAGGATAACATGGGTATCATCCACCACAGTCACGATAGTGCGCCGCCCGTTGTTCCCTGCCGTTCCGGAGCCATAGGTTTCAACGATCTTCCCCACATCGCCGGCGGCAAAGGTTCCTGCGGTCCCTACCGCAAATAAGGTGCTCCCCGCGACGACGGTGCCGTTGGCACCCGCCTTGTTGATTTGATCAAGATACACCGAGTTCTCGTTGATGCTCGCCGGCACCATGCTGTATTTGTGGTTGGGACCACCATCGGGCCATTTGATAACAAAGTGCTGGTCTCCCTTTACCGCCGTGGAACCTGCCGGAGCAATGTTGAGCGCGGTGTTCGGCGTGATCGCCGTCGTTGCCGGGGCATTGCCGATGTCTCCCCATGTCTTCGATGCGGCGATCACGGGGTTCCCTCGATAATCCCATACGCCTTCGGTCACCGAGAGCGTCGCATCAACCGTTCCATTGACGAGAGCCGGCATCGGTATCACCATAAAACTCAGCGGTTGGCTCGAATCAACCGCGAAGAGGGCCGAATTCACCTCCGAACCCTGCACGAGATAGATCGTTTCGTGAGTAAGACTGTCGCGATAGAGGGGACGCGACGAGATGATGAGCGGGTTCTCGAGCACATTGGTCGCCGCCGCATCAGGCGAGAAGCGGAGATGGGTCTCTGGACTGGTATAGAAAAGGTAGCGTGACATGCCGGCGAAGGGGTTGCCGTTCGCGGCACGCAGGAAGGTCGTGGTGTTGCGGTAGGTGCGACCCTTGATAATGAGCCGATGGTAATCGCGGTCGTCGCTGATGCGCCCCCGGATATAGCTGTCGCTGGTGGTGAAGGTGGTATCGGTGGTGAGGGTATTCGCCGCCTCGTTCACGCCGGTGATGAGGACCCGTCGGGTGTTGCCCGTCTGGAGGCCGTACAGGAACAGATACTTACCGAGATCGCGGTAGGTGGCAACACGATAGTTGTCGGCGGTCAACGGGATTGTGACGACGCTCGAACCTGCGGTCACCGAGGCGTGGAAACCGGAATAGTCGCTGTGATGAATGAGTTTCTTGCTGTGGGTCACATGGATCTCGGTGTCCTCGTTCTCCACCGTGACGGTGAGATCGGCCGGGTTCCAGTAGCGCGCCCAGTTGAGATTGGTCTCAGATGCCGCAAAGGTGATGCCGCTGAGAAGCACCGTTCGATCGTCTACCACCGTGGCGATAGTATAGATGCCATCGTTGTCGGC
>CAYNMQ010000151.1:0-5430 GCA_964398245.1 uncultured Spirochaetales bacterium
AAAGAGGCGGAGACGAAGGACGACTATCAGGAGTGGATCAAAGCGATGATCCGTATCAAAGAGGTCGAAAACTTCAACCGCGACATGGTCAAAGAATGGATCCAGAAAGCGACCCAAAAGGCGATAGACGCCGGGGCACGCCAACTCAACGACGAGGAACTGCTCGGACTGCTCAACAAGCTCTTCATCCGCTATCAGGTCATCAGCGAGAAGGATCGCCTTATGTACATCACGCTGTTCTCCAAAGAAGGGCGCTTCCCGCTCAAAGAGTGGAAGGACACCTTCCTTTCCAAGTATCCGGAACTCTTCGACGAAAAGGGTATGTTCGTCGGCTATCCGCGGCCCGAAAAACCGGCGGAGCCCGAAAAGAAGGCGGCTCCCGCGAAGAAGTAGGCTTCGTTCTTCAGCCGGTCTCGGCGGTGCTCATCACCGTTCAGAAGATCATCTCGGCCTGCGACGGTATCGGGGGGGGTGACGGAAAGACCTATTTCATTCCACGAGTTCTCCCGGGAGAAACGGTTGAAGTACGCGAGGTCGTTCCGCTCCGTCGCTCTTTCTTGGCGACCGATTTCCGCATCGTCGAGCCGAGTCCGGTCCGTCAAGAACCGGTTTGTCCCCTGTTCGGCCGGTGCGGCGGATGCTCGTTCCTGCACATCCCTTACCCGCTCCATAACGACATCAAATGCGACATAGTGAAAGAGACCTTTCGGCAACAGGGCGTTCCCCTGTCGGTCGAGCCGCGGTGGGTCAGCGTCGGGACATTCCGGCTGAGGAGCCGCGCCAAGGTGCATATCTTTGGAGGTCGTCCTGCGTTCAACCGGCGCGCCGATCACGAACTCGTTCCCTTTGATGATTGCCAGCTGTAGCATCAGGGCGTGGCGGCGGTCATCCGGGACGATGCACCTCACCGGGAAGACGGTGAACTTCGTTATGAATATGCGCCGCGGAGCGGCGGATGGATCCCGCGCGACCGGGCGGTGGAGAAGGTCGTCGCCGGTGAGGTGTTCCGGGTCTCTCAAGGCTCGTTCTTTCAATCCTCCGAGCAGGGGGCGGGCGCGCTTGCCGACATGGTGAGCGGATGTATCAGAAGGTCCGGTGCGGCGGCGGTGCTCGATCTGTTCTGCGGTGTCGGGCTCTTTTCCCGCTTTGCCGCGAAGGAAGGATGCGCCGTGACCGGCATAGACATCGCTTCGGCCGAAGATTTCGCTACGAATGTACCCGGCGGACGGTTCCTGAAAGGCGACCTGTCTCGCCCGATGTCCCTGCCTCCGGTCGATCTCATCGTGCTCGATCCGCCGCGCGCCGGGGCGGCTCCTTCGCTTATCGAGGCGATATCGCGAAACCCGGCGCGGGATATCTGCTATATTTCGTGTGACGGCGCCACGCTGGTGCGGGATATCGGGCGACTGGCGCGGCACGGCCGTTTTCTTCTCATGTCGCTTTCGATCGTGGACCAATTCCCCTTCACTCCCCGCCTGGAACTCGTGGCCCACCTCACCCGTGAAGAAACTTGACAAAGGGGGTCGTCATACTATCATCGATCGAAGATACGGCCTGCTCCGAATGGGGGGAGTGATGAAGCGCGTGCTTATCGTAGATGACGAGGTTTCGCTCGTCAACTCGATGAAGAATTTCTTCCAGTTCAAAGGGGTGGAGGCTCTTACCGCGTTCACCGGGGAAGAGGCGCTGAACATTCTTGAACGGGAAAAAGAGGTGGCTCTCGTCATCACCGATGTCATCATGCCGGGCATCAGCGGGATAGACCTTCTCAAACGCATCAAACAGCAGCATCCCGGCATTCCGGTCATCGTGATGACCGGCATGCTTTCGATAGAGAACACCGTTTCATCGCTTCAGAACGGAGCGAGCGACTATCTGCTCAAGCCGTTCTCGAGTCTCGACTATGTCTGGGAGGTGGTGAAGAACTACCTCTGACGCTGGGCGCGCATGAGATCCCGTTCCACGCGGCGCACCAGCCTTCTCTGGAGATTCTCTTCCGCATAGCGGGCAAGGGTGAGGATGCCGGTCCGAAAAGCGGCGATATTCGACCGCCCGTGCCCGATGCCGACGAGGTGATTGATGCCGAGGAGCACCGCGCTCCCGTAGCGGGTGTAGTCGAAGCGCTGGAAGGCGGGGCCGAAGAGCGCCTTGAAGAGGAGTCCGGAGACCTTCATCCAGTAGCGGTGGGGGGCGATCTTCGCGCGGATGAGTTCGTAGAGCGTCTCGGAAAGACCTTCGATGACCTTGAGCGAGATATTCCCGGTGAAACCGTCGGTGACGACGACATCGGCACCCGGGTCCTTGAAGAGAAGGTTCCCTTCGACGAATCCGCGATAGTTGAGGCTCTTGGCGGCCCATTCCGCCGCCTTGATGACCGTCGTTTTTCCTTTGGTCCCCTCTTCGCCGACGCTGAGTATCTTCACCCGAGGCTCGGCGAGGCCGGTGATGCAGTGAGAGAACGCCTGCCCGAGAAGGGCGAAGTGGAACAGCGTCTCGCTTTTCACATCGGCGGTGGCGCCGAGGTCGAGGAGCACCAGTTTTTCCTGTTTCAGCGTGGGAAAGACGACCGCGAGCGCCGGACGAAAGATGCCGGGAAGCGGCCCTGAGACGAAGTGAGAGACGGCGACCGCCGCTCCGGTGTTCCCGACGGTGAAAAAGGCGTCCCCTTTTCCTTCGACGAGCAGTCGCATGCCGACATGCATAGAGGAATGCTGTTTGAGGCGGGCCGCCGCCGCCGCCGGTTCATCCATGAGGATCTGTTCGGGAGCGTGCACTATCTCAAGGTTGCGGGGGATCGTGACGCCCGGCGGCATCGCATCGGCGATGAGCCGCTCGTCTCCGACGAGGAGCACCCGCAAGAGGCGGTGTTCGCGGCACACGCGGAGCGCCGCGGCGACCGGGACGGCGGGAGCATGGTCGCCGCCCATTGCGTCAACGATGACGGCGGCGTCGTACATGCGTTCGGTCACGCCTCTTCTTTGCCGGCTATCGCCTTACCGCGGTACGCCCCGCATGAAGGACAGATGCGGTGCGACATCATGAGTTCCCCGCATTTGGGGCAGGTGCGGGTCGTCGGTTTCGCGAGTTTCCGGTGCCCGGCCCGGCGGGTCCTTCCGCGGGCGCGTGAATGCTTCCGTTTTACCGTTGCCATGAGATTCCTCCGTTATCGGTCAGATTCGTGGGGTATGCAGGCGCAGGCGACGCGGTTGCGGTTGACGCCGCACACGGGACAAAGCCCCTTGCACGCCTCGTCGCATACGATCTTTGCCGGTATGTTGAGCACGAGCGCTTCGTGGATGAACGGATCGAGCGAGATCTCTTCCCCTTCGTAAGTGTAGTCGAGATCGTCGCCTTCCTGGGCCGGGAACAGGATGAACTGCTCGTTCATCTCCACGGTCACTTCGACAGGATCGCCGCACCGATGGCAGGCGGTCTTCGTGACGAATGACCCTTCGACGGTCAATACGACCGTTTCGGCGGCGCGATAGTAGCGAACGGAGAGGCGATGTTCGGACAGGCGCGCGCCGCCGCCGATATCTTCGCCGATGAAGAGCGGCTCGACCGTCATCGAGCGCTCGTGTTGAGTGATGTCGGGCAGGTAGAGAAACACGCGTCCCTCGATAAAAAGAACGACTGCCGACTATAGCCGTAAAACGGGCACTGTCAAGAATTGGTGCCGGTTCTTCCGAGTTTTTCGCGCCACTTGTCCATCGCGGCGTCCTCTATTTTCGGGTAGAGGACGGCCGGCTCGCCGATGGCGTGCCCCGGCGCGATCGGCCGGGTGCAGAGAGCGGCGAAATCGAATGTCTCAGGAAGATTGAGCATCCGCTTCACGGCGCGGGAGGCGGCCGGGGTTATCGGCTCGAAGAGGGTGGCCATCGTGTCCATGAGGTTGAGGCAGGTGAGGAGCACCGCTTTGCACCGCTTCTCGTCGCTCTTGCGGAGCGCCCACGGCGCGGCGGTGTCGACATACTTGTTCGCGATGCGACCGAGTTCCATGAGGTGGAACACGGCGTCGCGTACCCGGAAGGTCTCATAGCATTCCTGAATGACGGAGCATTCCTTCCGCGCATCGGCCCACAGCGTCTCTTCGACATCGGTGAAGGTCATCTCCCCGTCGAGCCTGCCGCCGAAGAACTTGCGTGTGAAGGAGAGCATCCGGTTCACGAAATTGCCATAGATATCGGCGAGTTCCGAATTGTTGGCGAGCTGGAATCCCTTCAGGAGGAAGTCGGCGTCCTTCGCTTCGGGGGCGATCTGCGCGAGGTAGTAGCGGACGGCGTCGCTCGGGAAGTCGTCGAGGAACTCGTGGAGCCATATCGCGTAGTTCTTCGAAGTCGAGAACTTGTCGCCCTCAAGGTTGAGGAACTCGTTGGCCGGTATCTCGTCGGGCAATTTCCAGTTCGCCTTCTGTCCCATGAGCATCGCGGGCCAGATGATGGCATGGAAGACGATGTTGTCCTTGCCGATGAAGTGAACGAGTTTCACCTCGTCGCCGCCCTGCCACCAGCGTTTCCACTCGTCGGGTCTGCCGAGTTTCCGGAAGAGTTCGATCGTAAATGAAACATAGCCGATCGGCGCGTCGAACCAGACATAGAGCACCTTCCCCTTCGCTTCGTCGAGCGGCACCGGCACGCCCCATGCGATGTCGCGGGTGATGCCGCGCGGTTCGAGTCCGCGCTGGAACCACTGGGCGCAGAAGGCCTTCACATTCGCCTTCCAATGCGACTTGCCTTAGAGCCAGCCGTCCAGCTCGTTCTGGAACTTATCGAGGTCGAGGAACCAGTGACGCGAACTCCTGACGACCGGCGGGCGGCCGCAGAGTTTGCACTTCGGGTCGCCGAGATCGAGCGAGTTGAGCGCGTTGCCGCAGTAGTCGCACTGGTCGCCGCGCGCCCCTTTGCCGCAGTGCGGGCAGGTCCCCTCGACATAGCGGTCGGGGAGGAACATCGCGTCCTTCTCGCAGTAGAACTGGTCCACATCGCGCTCCGATATGAAGCCGTTCTTACGCAGGTCGAGGAAGAACTCCTGCGAGAGTTTCGCATGTTCGGGGCAGGTGCTCGTTCCCGAGAAGATGTCGAAGCTCATGTCGAGCCGCCGGAAGGCCTCCTCGATGATCGCGTGGTTCTCGGCGACCACCTCGGGAGGCGTCTTCCCCTTCTGCTCGGCGTTTATCGTGATGGGGACGCCGTGTTCGTCGGTGCCGCAGATGTAGATGACCTCGCGCCTCTTGTTGCGCAGGTAGCGGACATAGATGTCGGCGGGAAGATAGGCGCCGGCGATGTGGCCGAGATGAATCGGACCGTTCGCGTAGGGAAGCGCCGAGGTGACGAGGTAGCGCATGGAAACCTCCGTATCGTTACGAAAACGAGGCGAGTATAGTCAAAACGGGTGGGGCGTCAAATGAACAGGCGAAGAGTTGTCTTCCGG
>CAYNMQ010000152.1:0-2424 GCA_964398245.1 uncultured Spirochaetales bacterium
CCCCCCCAGATTTTTACGGATTTCACGCTGCGATGCAGCCTTGATGCAAGATGAAGCATGATGCCCTCCATCAAGGTTAGTAAACGCCGACTACCGTGCACAAGCACTGTTTCTATCGAGTACTATTCCCCAATGAAATGAACTTATGCGGGGTAAAAACAAATTGCAAGGAAAAAGATAGTGGCAAATGTGTCAAAAAGCGTTAGAGTTGCAAGACATTGTAACCTGTGCTACTATGCCTCCGCAACAAAGAACGAGGTAGGATAATGAAATCGTTCAAGGAACTCTGGCCGCTCAACAAAACGAAGATACACCTTAACCACGGCTCATTCGGCGCCTGTCCGACCGCGATACTGGAACATCAAGGCCGGCTGCAGGACGAGATGGCGGCGTCCCCCACCGACTTTTTCTGCCGCCGCCTGCCGGGACTTCTCAACGAAGCGCGCACCGAACTAGCACGGTTCATCAATGCCGACCCTGACGGTCTCGCCTTCGTCCCGAACGCAACCTACGGCGTAAATGCCGTTCTGCGGTCACGCCAGTGGAAAAAAGGTGACCGCATTCTCACCACCAAACTCATCTATCCTGCCTGCCGCAACGCGCTCGCATTCATCGCCGAGGAGTTTGGTGTGACGGTGAATACGGTTGAGATCCCCTACCCCCCTAGATCGGCTGACGACATTGTAGAGCGGATCGTCACGGCGGTAACGCCAGACACGAAACTCGCGCTCATTGACCATGTGACAAGTTCTACGGCACTCGTTCTCCCCATTGCCCGCATCGTCGCTGAACTCAAGAAAAAAGGCATCCCCTCGCTCGTTGACGGCGCCCATGGAATCGGCATGACGCCGCTCGACATCGGCGCGATAGCGCCGGCATGGTACACCGGAAACTGCCACAAGTGGCTCTGCACCCCGATCGGATCGGCGTTTCTGTGGGTCGCTCCTGAAGAACGGGAGAGAACTTATCCCCTCTCGATCTCGAACTATTTCTATGGCCCGACCGGGCGCGCCGGATTCCGCTGTGCTTTCGATTGGACCGGCACCGCCGACCCGACGCCGTACCTCTGCGTCCCCGAAGCGATCCGATTCCTAGGCGCCCTCCTTGCCGGTGGCTGGGAAGAACTCCGGATTCGCAACAACGCGCTCGTCCGCCGTATGGCACCGATGGTCGCAAAGGTTCTGAAAAGCGAAGCGCCCGACCTCGGCGACCTCACCGGTTCGATGCTCACGGTACCGATACCGGGGCTCCCCTACACGACCGAAGCAAACAACCTCCACCCACTGATGAACCGGCTCTATGCCGCGCATGGGATCGAAGTGATGATAACGCAGATACCCGATGGAAGGACTGCATTGCGTCTATCGGCACAACTCTACAATGAACCGGCCGACTACGAGGCGCTCATAACGGCACTAACCAAAGAACTCTACTAAAAAAAATGGCGGGGTCGAAGCCCCGCCGTAAATAGTCGGTAAGCGGAAGAAAGTCAGGCCTTCGGCGCCTCTTTCTTCTCCTCCTTTTTCTTTTCGTCTTTCTTTTTCTTGTCGTCCTTCTTTTCGTCTTTCTTGGGCTCTGCCTGCGCGATGAGGCTGTTCAGGCTCGCCCCTTCCTTCTTTTTCTCGTCCTTCTTCTTTTCGTCCTTCTTCTTTTCATCCTTCTTCTCGTCTTTCTTTTGTTCCTTCGCCGGCGGCGTGGTCGGCGTCGTCGTGGTCTGCGCATAAGCCGCGAAGCACGAGAAGATGAACGCTACTAACATGAACCAGATTACCTTTCTCATGGATGCCTCCTTGATAAGCACTGTTTCTAATGAACTCCTTATGGATGCACCCCCTAAAACAAGACCAAAAGTCATTCTATTCCCTAATCTCGCAAAAAATTTTTTAATCACACAACTATCTGTTTTTATATGACATTCTAACACTCCAGCCCCGACAACAAACATTCATGTCTCGGTTCCTTGCTTCTTTGAATGCCACTGGTAGTATCCAAAAAGCATGGAGGTTCTTGTGGAACTCTTCGATCTGACACGCACCGAACTGGAAGAAGCGGTCGTCGCGCTCGGCATGAAACCGTTCCGGGGACGCCAGATATTCCGCTGGCTCTACCAAGATCTCGTCACCGACTTTTCAGCGATGACCGACATATCGAAGGCAGGGCGCGAAGAATTGACACGACACTTCACCGCTCGCCCCCTCGCCACACCGGAGGTCTTCACCTCAGCCGACGGCACCGAGAAACTCCGCTTCACTCTCGACGACGACGCGGTCATCGAATCGGTCATCATCCCCGAAAAGGACCGGATAACGCTCTGTGTTTCAACACAGGTCGGTTGTCCGCTCGGATGTCTCTTTTGCCGAACCGGTTCGCTCGGTTTTACCCGCAACCTCACCGTGCGTGAGATCGTTGGTCAGCACTGGGCTG
>CAYNMQ010000152.1:2434-5395 GCA_964398245.1 uncultured Spirochaetales bacterium
TCACTGAGCATGGGAAACGGGTGACCAATGTCGTATTTATGGGAATGGGGGAGCCGCTCCTCAACCTCGAAAACACGGTGAAGGCGGCGCATATCATGATGGACGACCTCGGATTCAACCTTTCGAACCGCCGCGTCACGGTAAGTACGGTAGGTATCCCGAACAAACTCGATGAGTTAGGAGGTAAGGTGTCAGTGAACCTCGCCCTCTCGCTCCATGCGACGAACGACAAAAAGCGGCAAGAACTCATGCCGGCAACGAAGAATTGGCCACTCAAAGAACTCATCGCGGCGCTCCGCCGGTTTCCCTTACCACCACGCAAAAAAATCCTCATTGAATACATCCTTCTTCGCGACATCAATGATTCGGTCACCGAGGCACGAGAACTTGCCCGAATCGCCCGTTCACTCAACGCCAAGGTCAACCTGATACCCTTCAACACCTTTGACGGTGCTCCGTACCAGCCTTCGACACCCGCGGCGACGCAGGCGTTCCAGCAAACGCTCTGGGATGAAGGACTTACCGTAATAATCCGGAAATCGCGCGGCGACGAAGCGCTCGCGGCGTGCGGTCAATTGGGTTATGTGCCGGGCGGCGCCGACCTAGAAGAAGAGGAGTGAGCAGCCACCGCCAGAGACCTTGCGACGCGGGGCATCGGTATCAACATCGGATCCAAGAGTCGTCTCATCCGGGAGATCGCCGTCGTCCGCTGCAATGACCGCCTCCCCGTCGGTTGTTTCAGCACTATCGGAAAAGTCACCGTCGGCATAGTCGGTATCGGCGGCATCGGCATCCAGCACTTCATCGTCATCGGGGAGCATCTCCTCATCACCGCGATCGTCGTAGAGCATGGCGCAAAGCGTCTCTCCGCACCCTTCGAGGTAATCCACAACGCCATCGCCATTGCGATCGGTGTCCACTTCCGGGCTCTCGGCCATCGTCGCTTCGATGAAGTAGAGCGTCGCCACCACATTCTCCCGGGCAGTTCCTTTTATCTGCTCAGTGGGCAAAGAAAATCCATTCAATTCGTTCCCGCCGGGACGCAATTCGACCGTAAGAGAATTGCGGAACTCATAGGCCAGATGGAACCAATCGCTTCCTGCACCGGTCGCCACATAGAGTTCGCTCGACTTTATCGCCTCGTAAGCAACGCCGGTCTCGGCCATGATGAGGTCGCTCATCGTCTGGGCGATCGCCGCCATCTCCTTTTCCCGCGGCGAGCGTTCCTCGGTGTTGCCGTAGGGATAAAGGATGAGTTGCGAATAACTATGAAAATCGATGAATCCCGCCGGATCGTCCATGAATCCATTCTTGGGATCGAGCAGATCGCGGATCGCCTTTGTTTCCGGCTCCGAGAAGGGAGCAGTGCCACAGTAGACATCGGACGAGCCTTTTTTGCTCGCACCCTCGCCACCCCAATCGGCGTCGTAATTGCGGTTGAGGTCAACCCCATATGAGTTATCGGCATTGTGGCGGCGATTCTTGCGCCAGTAGCGGTCTTTTTCCCATGAGTAACGATACCCATCCTCGTTGAGCATCGGCACGATCCATATCTCGGCGGCATCCACGATCTCCTTGATGCGCGGGTTGTAGTCGTACTGCTCAAGGAGAAACTCCGCCATCCGCAGGAGCACCTCGACCCCGATCCACTCGCGCGCATGGTGCATCGCAACGAGGAGGATCTCCGTCTTCTCGGGGAGGTTCTGTGCGGGATCAGCACTTATCTTTATCGCTACGATAGAACGCTTTTCTATCGTTTCCCCTATCTCGTACAACCGTGCCCGCTGGGGATAGCCTTCTGCAAGCGCCGCGAGCTCGGCCCGCACCGTGTCGGCATCGCGGTACTCCGAGGCAGGCGGGGGAACGACCAGCATGAGCGGCGTCACTTCCACCAAAAAACGACTCAGAACGAGAGCCTCGGTCTCCGATGCCGTCACGCGGTAGTGCCATACCCCTTGGTTATCGCGATATACCGACCAGACATCGAGATCGGCAAGAGTCTCCCTCAATGTCGGATCGTCGCACTCGACGGCGACATCCCAGAGCGTGGGAGAAGTAGCAAAGATGAAGAGCGGGAGTAACACGGAAAAAAGAAACATCGGAACACGCATAGCATCCATCCTCAACAGTTGCCCCACTGATCTTCATCGTAACAATTGGCCGTGCTCCAAGTGCAGGCACTACACGAGGCAGTTCCGCACTCTCTTCCTAAGTTGGTGCAACTGGTGGTTTGGCCGACCTCGCATGTTTCAGCATAATAGGGCATTAAAAGATCATCTATCCAGTAGGCATCGAGTCCAACACTGTTTGAACTGTCTTTCGAGTACATGAACTCTATGGTATGAGGCCCGTTCGAGACCGAAACACACTGTTGCGTCCATGTACGATGGTCGCCGCTTGTGGACCATGCCGTGCTTCCGTCCACATAGAGATAAAGATAATCATACCCTGATTCAGATTGCCCATAATACCAGAAACAGAACGAACCGCCGACGATCGTTCGCGTGAAGTAGATGTATGTATAACCGTCGTCGGAGATGGTCGCCGACTTGAGCGCGTAACTGCCGCCGTGCTTATAGGTGGTCGAAGCGGCCCAGTCGCCGCTCATATAGGAAGGCTTGCCGCCCTCGAAGGTTTCGACGAAAGAGACGATGCTCGTGTTCTGGTATCCATCGCCGCACACATTGTTCGTGCAGTTGTTCTTGCAGTAGTCGTTGTTCGACGAATTGCCGTCGTCGCACTGCTCGGGCCCGTTCGTAATGCCGTCGCCGCACCGCGGGCCGGGACCGGTACAGGTCGAGTTGCAGTAACCGTAACTGCCGTTGTTGGCCCCGTCGTCGCACACCTCGCCGGCATCTATATGCCCATCGCCGCAGGTCGAACAGGTCACCCCGTCGCCGACCGCCGGCGGGATGCAGGCACAGGTGAATCCGCCAATTGTGTTGGTGCTAGTGGCAAGGG
>CAYNMQ010000153.1:0-5329 GCA_964398245.1 uncultured Spirochaetales bacterium
AACATTGCAATGCTTCCGCACCCTAATTGAGCACCTCCATCACCTACAGACCCACCGCCTCGTGCCCTTCGGTTCGGAGAACAAGTTTTCCTGTCTTATCAATAAGATAGCTTTGAGGCACGAGCGCCGTTCCCTTGTCTCCGACCACTCCGTAGCGCTTACCCACGAGTTTGTATTTGTCGTAGGCCAAAGCGAACGGTATCGGATTCTTTTTGAAGAAAAACTCTATCTTTTGAAGCTCCTTCTCGCGATCATCCTCCATGGGAAGTACCACGATGATGATCTCGAGTCCTTTGGCTCGGTACTCCTTGTAGAGCGCCGTCCACTCGGGCAACGCCTTCTTGCACGGCTCGCAGTGGATCGAGAAGAAATCGACCACCAAGAGTTTCACTGCCGGATTCGTCCGGATCTGCGCCGTATCGTAGAGCGTATCTCCGAGATTGTAGAGTTCGAAATCGAGGTTCGGTTGAGGTTCAGCAGCGAAGCCGAATACCCATCCCAGAACAAAAAAGAAGAAAAGCACCACCCGCATCGTGTTCCCCTTTCGATAAAGGCCTCAAAAACACCATAGAGAATCTGCGGGCAAAGGCAAGAAAAAGCGTCGGTTGGAAATGAAAGGGGTTTTGTTGATTTCGCTTCTTTTACGACACACAATAGGGATATGAGCACTTATCGGATACCGGAAAAGGTCACCTATGCGAACTATCCCGACCTCTTCGCCCGCGTCATGCGCGATCTGCGGGGAACGGAAGAGGTGGTACTCGATCTCGAAGAAACGACTCTCGACTCGCCAACCAAGGCGTTCATCCGGTCCCTCGCTGCCTGTAAGGTATGTCGTATCAAGATCCCTGAGCCGCTGAGAGAGCACATCATCTACCCACGCGCCACCGAAGTTCCTTCTGCCGGCCACTCTCCTCTGCTCGAGCGCATCGGCGAGGCGCTCTACCAGTGGCGCGAGAAACTGTTCTTCTTTGCCGTCATCTTCGTGGACATGCTCTTCTACGCCATTCAGTCGCTCGGCGACCGGCGGCATCTTCTCCGCGGTTCCACGACGCGCAACGCCTACGACATCGGGTATCGCGCCGTGCCCATCGTAGTGCTCCTCGCGTTCCTCATCGGACTGACCATATCCATACAGGCAGCCATTCAGATGGCGAAACTGGGTGGACAGAACTACCTCTCCACGCTCATCGGCATCGCCATGTTCACCGAACTGGGACCGCTGGTGACCGCCATCATCATTGCGGGTCGCACCGGCAGCGCCATCGCCGCCGAGATCGGCACCATGGTCGTCATGGAAGAGATAGATGCGCTCAAGACGATGGGGATAAACCCGCTCAAGTTCACCCTTGTCCCCAAGTTCTGGGCGTTCACCCTCTCGATGCCCATCCTCACCCTGCTCGCCTGTTTCGCCGGTATCGCCGGCGGCCTCGTGGTCGCCGTCGCCTACGATGTGCCGGCGCCTGCCTTCATCAATCAGATCATCGCCATCATGAAACTCAAGGATATCGGCTGGGGGGTCGTCAAAAGCCTCACCTTCGCGTGGGTCATCCTGGCGATCGCCTGCTATCAAGGGCTCCATGTCCGCGGCGGCGCCGATGCGGTGGGACGCGCCACGACCGACTCGGTCGTCGTTTCCATATTCACGGTCATCGTCGTGGACGCCATCTATTCATTGATACTCTACACCTGAAAGAGAGGCTTCCATGTTCATGCTCATGCTCACCCTCCTCGCCGGCTTTTTCCTGCTCCTTGCCGGCGCCTCGTGGCTCGTCGACGGCGCCGCATCGATCGCTAAGCGCTTCGGCGTGTCGCACCTCGCCATCGGCCTTACCGTCGTCGCCTTCGGCACCTCGGCCCCCGAGTTCGTCGTCAACATCTTCGCGGCGGTGAAAGGGAACACCGACATCGCGCTCGGCAATGTCATCGGGTCCAACATCGCCAATGTGCTCCTCATCCTCGGGTGCGCCGGCCTCATACGGCCGCTTCTGGTCAAGGAGAGCACCGTGCGCGTCGAGATACCGCTCAGCATCCTCGCGTCGGCGATACTCCTGCCGCTCGGCGCGCCGTTCCTTTCGCTCCCCTTCGACGGCGACCGTGCGGCATCCATCGGACGGCTCGACGGCATCCTTCTTCTTGCCCTCTTCGGCCTCTTCATGCGCTACATCTTCCGCATGGCACGCAACGGCGCCGAGGAGGACGAACCGCTCAAAGAGCACCGTCTTCCCACGGCCATCTTCCTTACCGTATGCGGCATCGTCGCGCTTCCGCTCGGCGGGGAACTCCTCGTCCGTTCGGCGGCGCAGGTTGCCGCACACCTCGGCATCTCCGAGCGGGTCATCGGTCTTTCGCTCGTCGCGGTGGGCACCTCGCTCCCCGAACTCGCCACCTCGCTCGTCGCCGCGTACAAGAAGAGCACCGACATCGCCGTCGGCAACATCGTCGGATCGAACATCTTCAATGTCTTCTGGGTGCTCGGCATATCGTCGCTCATACGCCCGCTTCCCGTTTCCGGCGGGGCATTCATAGACATCGGCGTAGCCGCCGCTGCGTCCCTGTTCTTGTTCCTTTCGGTGCTCCGCCGTGCCGACCGCCTCGTCGATCGGCGTGACGGCGCGCTGTTCCTCGTGCTCTACTGCGCCTACCTTGTCTTCCTTTTCCGGGGAAGAGCCGCATGATACCGCTCTGGGAACAACCCATCTATATTGTGGGAAACGGCTGCGTCGGACGGGCGCTCCGCCGTCACTTCACCTATCGCGACATCCGGTTCATGCCTCTCCGCCGCGGATGGGACGAAGCGCCCCCGCGTGAGGGACTCGTTTTTCTCGCGATCCCCGACCGCGAGGTGTTCCGCATTCTGATCAGTCACTACGACGACTTCAGCGAATCCAGTCTCCGCATCGTACACTTTTCCGCAGGCACCCCGGTCGTTCACCATCATGTCCACCTGCTCCATCCCTTCGCCTCCATAGAACGCGACACCGATCTTGCCGACATCCTGTTCCTCTGGTTCGGCGATCGTGACAAGGCACTAAAAGAATTCTTCTCGATGACCGACCTGCATGCCGTCCCGGTAAGACGAACTCCCTCGCTCGCCTACCATACCGCAGCGGTCCTTCTCGGCAACTTCTCACAATACTTCTACCTCGCCGCCCGCGATCTCCTTATGCGCGAGAAGATACCTTCGAAACAGATACCCCTCCTGCTCCGACAACTGCTCGTCACCTCGATACGGAATGTCGAAAAGCGGGGAATCTCCGGCATCACCGGTCCTGCATCCCGCAACGACACCGTGACGATAAATCGCGAGGCGCTCTTCCTTGAAAACAAACTCTCGGCCCCGCGTCTCGCCAAAGTGTACTGGCATCTGTCAGACCTCATAGCCCAAGCGGTGAACGATGGCACGATTCTCGGCTGACCCCCTCCTCGACGCCTTCGTCGAGAGACTTTACGCCCGTCTTGTGTCAGCCCTCATGACGCCGCTTCCTGAGAGTTTCAAAGCGATACCCTACGGCGTCTCGTTCAAGGTCATCGTCTCGGGAGAAAAAGAGGTCCCGGTGGCGGCCTATCACTCGGAAAAGAAAGGCTTCAGCATCGTCACCGACCACGAGGATATCCGTCGCATGGCGCTCTCGCTCCTCGCGCCCGAACCGGCCGCCGGCTGCGACGAGGCAGGCAAGGGAGACCTTTTCGGCCCGCTCGTCGCCGCCTGCTTCTACCTCTGCGACGCGTCGGAAGGGGTCCTCACGCTCAACATCCGCGACAGCAAACGGATGAGCGATGAGGAGGTCCTTTCGACGAGCGCCGAGATCATGCGCCGCCATCGTTCTTACTGCGAGATCGTACGGATAATGCCGCAGCGCTACAACGAGCTGTACGCCGAGTTCAGAGAACAGGGAAAAACGCTCAACCATCTTCTCGCATGGGCCCACGCCAAGGCAGTCTCCGGACTCGTCGCCCGACACGCTCCCGTAAAGAAGGTCATCGTGGACCAATTCAGCGACGCGCCGGCGATCACCGAGTTCATACGAACGGCCGCGCCCGATGCGCTGGTAGATTTCCGTCCCCGCGCCGAGTCGCACCCGGCGGTCGCCGTCGCCTCGGTGATGGCGCGTGCCGCGTATCTGCGCGCCCTCCGGAAACTGTCAGAGGAGACGCTGGAGGGCGTTCTCGACCTGAAGAGCGGATCAGGCCCCGACGCCGATCGGCTCGCCGCCGCCGTGCGCGATCGCTTCGGCGACGCAAAGTTGCGCGAGATCGCGAAGACCCATTTCGTCAACCTGTCCCGGGGTGCCTCCCATGATCACGCCTGAAGAGATCGGCGCTCTGTTCCGCCGCACACCTTCGAGCCTGACGATCTGTCACGACCTCATGCGCTTCCGCGTCAGAGAGATACTGCTCGTCGCATCGGTGTACGACGCCTATATCATCGAACGCGAAGGGCACCTCATGGAGCAGATCTACGGCGAGTACTATCAACTCAACCTTTCGACGGCTCCGCGCGTCACGGCGGTCCATACCCCCGACGAGGCGATGGATGCCCTTCGCGAGAGGCGCTACGACATGGTCATCATCATGACCGGCATAGACCGCCGCGCGCCGCTCGAACTCGCTGCGCGGCTCCGCGACGCGGTCCCCGAGATGCCGCTCCTCCTCCTGTTCAACAGCCACACCGACATCGCCCTCCACGCGTACACGCCGGAGGAACTGACGGACATAGATCGCGTCTTCGTGTGGAACGGTGATCCGGCCATCTTCCTCGCGATGATAAAGTCGGTCGAAGACGCCGCCAACGCCGGCCCCGACACCCGGCTCGCCGGCATCCGCGTCATTCTCCTCGTCGAGGATTCGATACGCTACTACTCCCGTTACCTGCCGGGTCTCTACCGGGTCATCCTGCAGGACATGCAGAAACTCATCGCGGGCGAGGACATAGACGCCCGGTTCAAGATACTCCGCATGCGGGCACGCCCCAAAGTCCTTCTCGCCACTTCGTGGGAAGAGGCCATGTCCCTCTACGAACGGTACCGCGAGTTCATGCTCTGCGTCATTTCCGATGTGGAGTTCCCGCGCGGAGGAAGGACCGTCCCGGACGCCGGATTCTCGCTCGCGCAGGACCTTCTCGAAAAGAACGAGGTGCCGGTGCTCCTGCAGTCGGCCGACGAGACGCAGGCGTCGAAGGCCCGGGCGATCGGGGCGTTCTTCATCAACAAGACCTCGCCGACGATCCTGAAGGAGCTTCATCTCTTCTTCGAGGAGCACCTCGGCTTCGGCAATTTCGTGTTCCGCGACGCCGCGGGGAACAAGCTCATCGAGGCGCGCTACATGA
>CAYNMQ010000154.1:0-2930 GCA_964398245.1 uncultured Spirochaetales bacterium
GCCCTCTCTCCCATGCTCGCGAGCCGTTCTTGACGGTGCGGTTCGTCGCCGCCGACCGCTCGTCGCTCCTCTTTCTCACGGAGCAAAAGAAGAAAGCCGACGACCTTCCCTTCCCCGTCGACCAGAAGGAGCGCCTCGATGAGACGAGGGATAGCCGTTCCCTCTTTGTCGAGCAGGGTAGCCGGCTCCTCGTAGCGGCCGTCGGAAAAGAAGAGGAATTGATGGTTGAGTATGGTGTGTATGTTCTGACTGGGCGGGAAGATGACGCCGATATCGCGCCCGACGAGTTCCTTGTCGCTGTAACCGAGAAGGCTCGTGGTCGCCTCGTTGCACGAGGTGATGCGGAAATTGGTGTCGAGCATGATCGCCGGCGCCGGTGAGCCGAGGGCGATCTGGAGAAGGTTGTTCTGAAGCGTGCTCTCTCTCTTGACGGCCGTATCTCCATAGCCACCGGTGCGTGAAAAGATAAGGAGGTTCCGTGTGTCGTTCTCGACGATCTCGCCGATGCGGCGCGCGTAACTGATGAGGACCTCGCGCTGCTGCGGGCTGAACGGATGCGGACCGTTCTTCTCGAAGATGATGACGCCGTAGATGTTCACCGGTCCGATGACCGGAACGGCGATGAAGCGGTGTTTCCCGATGAGAAGGTCTATGCCTTTGAGCGCTATCTCGGGGAAAGCGCCGCTCGCGAGTTCCACGAGGCTCGCCGCTTCAATGGCGCGTCGCTCTTCCCACGCTTTATAGATGATGGTCTTTCGCGCCTGCGCATAGGTGAATTCGTGCTCTGCGAGAGAGACGCCGAACAGTTTCTCCACGCCGCGCAGTTCGTCCTCCTTGCCCACGACGATGCCGACCAGCGTCTTGATGCGTTGCCGCGGCGTATTGAAGACGAGGAAATTCGCCGAGTTGCACCCCAGTATCTTCGCGGCTCCCCGCAGAATGGGGGTAAGTATCTCTTCTACAGAAGAAGGAGCGGACGATGCGGCGATGATGTGTGTCTTTTCTGACATGGCGGAGCCCATTATAGGTGGTTATGGTCCCTTGTCAACGCAAGACGCAAGAAAACGGCCTGCCTCGTCGGCGGCCCGATGACCCGACAGTATGGCGCCCTCAATGGTCGCCGGAATCCCCGTTGCGGTCCAATCCCCTGCGATGAAAAGACCGTGGAGCGGTGTCTGGGAGACGGGACGGTGTCGTTCCAGTTGCGGCAGAGCGCGAAAGGTGGCACGCGACTCACGGATGATGAAGGAAGCGGTAGGGTGTCGATCGCCGGTATGTGGAAAGTAGCGGCGCAGTTCCGAATGGGCAAGCGCAAGCAGGCGTTCATTCGATTCGCGGATAAGGTCTTCCGCCGCCGAAAGAACAAGGGAGACACGACACCCCGCTTTTTCGACACGGGGATGTGAGAACACCCAGTGAAAAGAACCACCTACCATGGTGCACATCGGAAACTCGAGCCACTGACGGTCGAACCAGAGGTCTATCGAAAGGATGGGCGAGGGTGTGAAGCGGCGTGCCTGTTCGGCGAGAGGATCGAGCGGGGGAATTTCGCGGCAAAGCGCTCCAAAGGGCCACGGCGCGACAGCGAGGACGACCGCATCGGCGCGGTGCGTCTCTCCGGCATCGTCGCGAACCCCGACGCAACGGTCGTTCTCTCGAAGGAGAGCCATGACGCGCCGACCGGTGAGCACCGTGCCGCCGTGCTCGGCGATGAACGCGGCGGCCGGCGTTACGAGCGCGTCGTCGAGCGTCGTTTTGGGGAGGAAAGGAAGCGCGTCGCTCCGCGGTCCGAAAAGTCCTCTGGCGAGGACGACAGCAAAGAGGAAAGCCGATGCCTCGCCGGAAGGCGTGTTGAGCGTCGAAACGAGGAGTGTTTCCCAAAAACGGGCGATGACACGCTCTGTTTGTCCGTTTCGAACGAGCCACTCCCGCGCGGTGATTTGATCGAGTTCTTCGCGCCGGTTAACAAGATCACGCCGTGCCGCCCATGCTACCATGCCGAGACGCAGGCGTTCACCAACCGACAAATGTCCCAACGCGAGAATGCCGGGAAGAGTATGGAACGGCGAGGGAAGCGTCCCGATGCGATAGCGACGACCCGTTCCCCCCGGTTCGATGAAAGGGGTTGTCCCTCTCACGATGTTGAGACGGTGGCGGGTTCCGATGATCTCCGCGAACCGCAAAGTCTCGTGGTAGGCCCCGATGAGGAGGTGTTGGCCCCAATCTATTGGATCGGAGTCGGGAAACGGACGAACCGACCTGATGCGACCACCGAGAGAAGGCGATCGTTCGATGATGGTGACCCGGTTTCCCCGCGCGGCAAGGTGCACGCCCGCACTGAGTCCGGCGATGCCGCCGCCGACGATGAGAATCGAACCCATGATGGTGACCTTTATGAAAGTGCCGCGAAGATGAGGTGCTTGGCGGCAATCGCTATCTTGCGCCGTTTGGGAAGGGACACCCGTTCGCTGAAGACGGGATAGCGGCTCCGCTCCAGTTCGTTGAGAAGCGCGAAATAGGTCTCCCGTATCGTCTCGGCGAAGGCGAGGTCACGCCGCGCCGTGTGCGGTGCCGCCGCCTCGGCGAGACGGTAGAATTCGTGCGTCCGGTGCGCCTCGAAGGCAATGAGGCGGTGGAACGCAGCGGTGTCATCACCACGCAGGACATCCTCCTCGGAGACCCCGAACATCGCGAGGTCCTCGCGGGGAAGATAGATGCGCCCATTGCGGGCATCCTCGCCGATGTCTCTGATGATGTTGGTGAGCTGAACGGCGATGCCGGTGAGTTCGGCATAGCGGAAAAGGCAGGGATCACTGGCGCTCGTTATGGTGACGACGGCGAGTCCGACCGCCGAGGCGACGCGATAGCAGTAGGCGTAGAGATCGGCAAAGGTCTCGTAGCGCGATCGAAAAAGATCCCACCGACACCCG
>CAYNMQ010000154.1:2940-5322 GCA_964398245.1 uncultured Spirochaetales bacterium
AGGCCGATTGTCCGGTGTGCCCACATGATCTCTTCGACGATCGGTTCGATAGGTCGTCCCGCGAAAGCGGCGTCGAGACGGTAATCCCATACGAGAAGATTGCGGCGCGCTTCGAGGGGACTCTTCGCGTCGTCAACGGCATCGTCAACGGCGCGGCAGAAGGCATAGAAGGCGGTCATCGCTCGTCGTTTGTCGGCGGGGAGAAAGGCGATGGCCGTGCCGAACGACGATCCCGATCGTTCGAGCACCGTGCGGCAGTATTCCTGAGAAAGGTTCTTCTTCATGACGCATTCCTCCGAAAAGCAGGCAATACCAGAGAGGACAGATAGTCTTTGAGCGAGAGTTCTGGTCTCTGGCGAAGCAGGCGCGCTCCGTAGCGGCGCGCCATGCCGAGTACCGTGGTGCCGCCGAGATACACGAGCGCAAGGTAAGCTTTACCGGGCAGGGGAACGCTCCTGACGAGCGGCGTTCCTTCGCGGAAGAGTCGCGCGGTGTGTGTGCACGCTTCGGCGATGAGCGGCGCGGTGCCGGAGGTTATCGTTCCCGAAAGTATCTCTTCTTCAGAGACGCCGTGGCGGGCGAGCAGTTCGAGAGGAAGATAGATGCGCCCCTTGCGGGCATCCACCGAGATATCCTGCCAGAAGTTGGTGAGTTGCAGTGCCGTGCAGATGGCGTCGGAGCGGCGCTCGTTCTCCTGTGTCGCGGCGCCGAGCACCGCAAGTACGATGCGACCCACCGGATTCGCCGAACGGGTACAGTAGTCGTGGAGATCGTCCCAGTCGCGGTAGCGTTTCTTCACGCGATCCTGCTCGAATGCGTCGAGAAGCGCTTCGAGGTGTTCTATGCGTATCGGGTAACGCTTCATCGCCCAGCGGAGCGCGACGAGGACTGGATGGGTCGCTGTTCCGGCGACGCAGGCGTGAAGCGCTGATCGCCATGCGGCAAGCGCTTTTCCCGCGATCGGGTCGAAGGTCGCCTCATCGGCGAAGTCGTCGGCTGTTCGAGCGAACGCGTACACCGCGGCAAGCGCTTTCTGTTGGTCTGGAGCGAAGAGACTCAGGAACACCGGAAAGTTTTCGTAATGCTCGGTGGCGAGTTTGCGGCAGTAGCGGTGCGCTTCGGAGAGTTCCGGTATGCCTGCCTGCACCGTCGTAGTATTCCCGCACCATGGCGAAAGTATCGAAGAGTCTGTCGTCCCCTGAACATGGTGTCTCATGGCGTCATCTGCATCCATTACCGTTTGGGCGCGCGAGTAAGTGCAACAATCGTGCCGTAGGGAAGGATGTGTCGAAACAGCTTCGCGTCACGACCAGCACAACAATCTAACTTCTGATCCGGTGCGGTTCCGCACGAAGCGTGCGCTCGAAAACGAACAAGGTGCTATCCGGGAGGACGCTTAACCGTCACGAGAAGCGTGGCATCATGTGGCATGTTGGTTGCTAAGTTAGGCGCGTTCATTTTCCTACATGAGGTGGTACGGTGAAGTATCCTGAACGGCTTGATCACTATCGGTGTCAGGTTGATGTGTTTCTCGAACGGGTAGTGCAGGAGAGCGGTGGTCCCGATGCGCTCCGTGCCGCGATGCGCTACTCGCTTCAGGCGGGAGGGAAGCGGATCCGGCCTGCGCTCCTGCTTGCGACCTACGACCTTTTGGGCGGTGACGGTCCCAACCCGTTTCCGGCAGCCTGTGCGCTCGAGTTCATTCACACCTATTCGCTCATTCACGACGATCTGCCGGCGCTCGACAACGACGACCTGCGCCGCGGGGTGCCGACCTGCCACAAAAAATACGGTGAGGCGCTCGCGATACTTGCCGGTGACGCCCTCCTCACCGAGGCGTTCCATCTCATCGGCCGTGCCTATGCCGATCGTCCGGCTCTTGGCCTGCGGCTCACGAACGAAATCGCCGCCGCCGCCGGAGCAGGGGGCATGGTCGGCGGACAGGTGCTCGATACGGTGAATGTGGATCCCAACGCGCCGATCGAGGCGGTCGAGCAGGTGCACCGGATGAAGACGGGAGCGCTCATCACCGCGTCAGTTCGTTGTGGAGCGATCCTCGCAGGCGCCAGCGAGGAGGAACTCGCGGCGCTCACCGCCTATGCGCGGCACCTCGGTCTCGCCTTTCAGGTGACCGACGACATCCTTGATGTGACGAGCACGAAGGAAGAGTTGGGAAAAAGCATCGGCAAGGATGCGGCTCAGCATAAGACGACCTATGTCTCGGCATGGGGCATCGAAAAGAGTCGCGCCTATGCGGCGCGCCTCGTCGAGCAGGCGCTCGGAGAGATAGGAAGGTTCGGCGAACGGGCGGCGACGCTCGGCGATCTCGCGCGTTTCGTCTATGAACGGAGGGCCTGATGCGTACGCTCGACGAACTGCGGC
>CAYNMQ010000155.1:0-3006 GCA_964398245.1 uncultured Spirochaetales bacterium
CCTTCAACCCCCACGTGCCCGCCCCTGTCCTCGCCCTCTCCGTTCAGCCCGACGGGAAGATACTCCTCGGCGGCGCCTTCACCTCGGTCGGGGGCACCACGCGCAACCGCATCGCACGCCTCAACAGCGACGGCTCGCTCGACTCGTTCAACCCAAACGCCGCCGACACGGAGCGCGCCATCACGGTCCCCCCGGACGGCTAGATCCTCGTCGGCGGCGCCTTCATCACGATGGGAGGACTCACCTCCTTCCGCAACCGCATCGCACGCCTTAACAGCGACGGCACCCTCGATTCGTTCAATCCCAACGCGAACGGCACCGTGCGTTCCATCGTGGTCCAACCCGACGGCAAGGTACTCATCGGCGGCGATTTCACTACCATCGGTACAACGACGACGCGCAATCGCATCGCGCGGCTCAACAGCGACGGCACCCTCGACTCGTTCAACCCCAATGCCGACAATATCGTCCGCGCGATCGTCCTCCAGCCCGATGGCAAGATTCTCCTCGGCGGCGCCTTCACCACCTTCGGCGGAGCAGGCGGCACCGCGCGTAACCGCATCGCGCGGCTCAACAGCGACGGTTCGCTCGATTCGTTCAATCCTAACGCAAACGATGTCGTCTATTCGCTCGCGCTCTACGCCGATGGCTCGGTCCTCCTCGGCGGAGCGTTCACGACGGTCGGCACCACCGCGCGCAACCGGGTAGCGCGCGTCACGAGCGCCGGTACGCTCGACACCGCTTTCAACCCCAACGCAAACGACACGGTGTACAGCGTCGCCGTTCTCCCCGACGGCAAAGCGCTTCTTGGCGGCGCCTTCACCACCTTCGGAGGCGGCACCGGCACGCCAAGGAATCACATCGCCCGGCTGAGCGCCGACAGCGCGGCGCTCCAGAGCATCTCAGTTGCTGACGATGGAACACAAGTCTCGTGGCAGCGGGGACAGTCGTCGCCCGAGGTGATGGAAGTCGAGTTCTGGCACCTCCCCGAGTCAGGTACCGGTACTTGGCAGTTCCTCGGCTACGGGAACCGCACCGCGACCGGCTGGGAGAAAACGGGACTTTCCCTCTCCTTCCTCCAACGGGGATTCATCCGCGTTCTGGCGCGATCGCTCGGTGGCATTTATGATTCCTCCACCTCCCTTCTCGAATCGGTGCGCTTCTTCTATCTGACCGAGTGCTGGCCGGGGACGACGCGCGTGTGCCGCACCGCAGCAGATGCCTGTGATGCCGCTGAATCTTGTAACGGCCTCGATACCGACTGCCCGCCTGACAAGTTCCGGCCGGATACCTTTGTGTGCCGCGCCGCAAACGGCGATTGCGACATTGCCGAGAACTGCACCGGCTCGTCTCCGACCTGTCCCGAAGATATGTTTAAGGAGGCTGGTACCGTGTGCGCCGTTGGTACCCTTCCCTGCGAGGGAAATGCGACCTGCACCGGCACCTCGGCTACCTGCCCAACGACGCCTTATTCGCCCTCCTCAAAGATCTGTCAGACGGCGACCGAACTCTGCGAGAACGACGCCTACTGCACCGGTTCCTCCTACGACTGCCCCGATACGACACCGAAGGCACAGTGGACCCCGTGCCGCGGAGTGGCGGGTGAATGCGACGCGGTCGACTACTGCGACGGCACCCACAAGACCTGCGGCGCCGACCTCAAACTCACCAAACTCTGCCGCGACGCCGCCGGTCCGTGTGATGTGGCCGAATACTGCGATGGCGTGAACAACGACTGTCCAGAGAACAACTTCGCTCTTACGGGCACCGAATGCCGCGAGAAAGACGGCGTCTGCGATGTAGCCGACACCTGCAGTGGCTTCTCGGCTGAGTGCCCCGACCTTGTCGCCGAGCCGACGGTCGAGTGCCGCGGCAGTGCCGGCCTCTGCGATATAGCCGAGACCTGCGACGGCTTTGCGAAGGTCTGCCCGAATGACCAGTTTATGGCAGCAGGAGTCGAATGCCGTACGAAGGACGGCGACTGTGATGTGGCCGAGGTATGCCCCGGCAACGGTCCTAACTGTCCCGCCGACGCGGTCGCCGATGCGACGGTCGAGTGCCGTGAGGCGGCCGGCCCGTGCGATGTGGCTGAGTACTGTGACGGATCACACAACACCTGCCCTGCCGACCTCGTGGCAGACGCATCGGTCATCTGCCGCGCCTCGGTGGACATCTGTGATGCCAACGAATACTGCGACGGCGTGAATGTCACCTGCCCGGCAGAGGACTACAGCGTCGTGAACGGCCTTGCCTGCGACGACGGCAGTTTCTTCACCGAGAACGACACCTGCTGGGACGGCACCTGCGAAGGGACGCCCCTTGACGGCCTCTGCGGCACCGAGATCGTGATAGACACCCTTCCCTACAGCGGAAGCGGCGATCTCTCCGGCCGTCCGAGCGGCCTCACCACCTACGATGTTGCCTGCGCGGCGCCGCTGCAAGCGACCGGTGAGATGGTCTATACCTTCACCACGCACCCGGGGGTCACTTACTATGTGCGGGTCACCCCGACCGACGGCGGCGATGTGAAGATAAACCTCATGGAATCCTGCGGCGAGGGGGCGCTCTGCTACGGCGGCGCCGATGAAGGCGGTCCCGGCGAGGAGGAGAATCTGTACGCCAACTTCAGTTCTTCCTTCACCGTATATCTCGTCGTCGAGGGCGACGGCACCTATGAGATAGAGGTGTGGGCGGAGGGAGAACCCGATGACGACATTCTGCCCGACGAAGACGCCGTCACCGAACCGGACGAGGACATCGTCGAACCGACCGATGACACGACCGGTGAACCGGACGAAGAGATCATCGAGCCGGAGGGCGAGACCGATGGGGAACCGGTTGACGAAGACATTGTCACCGAGCCGGACGACGCGCCTATCATCACCGACGACTCACCGATCGTACCTGATGATGCGCCGGTCATCACCGATGATGCTCCAGTAGTCACCGACGATACTCTTCCGACCGACACCGACACCACGAAACCTGATGCTGACACAACGAAGC
>CAYNMQ010000155.1:3016-5319 GCA_964398245.1 uncultured Spirochaetales bacterium
CGCCGACACCGAACAGCCCGACGAAGAAACCGACGAAACGGTGACCGACGAGACGGGCGATGACCTCCTCGCCGACGAGGATACCGTCATCCAGCCCGACGAACCGAAACGGCCATTGCCGGTAAGCGCCGGCTGCGGCTGTACGGTGGTGTTCTAACTATTGACTCGATTTCCTCTTCTCCTACAATAGCGACCATGACCACTCTTCCGCGCATCATCCTTGTCGTAGCGCTTCTCCTCACCCCTCCCCTCTTCTATCTTGCCGGTCGCTCTCCCGACGATGTCTCCCTCCTGCGGAAGGCAGAGTATGTCACCTCGCTCGGCAAAGGGGTCGTCCGCTGTGAACTCTGTCCGCACCGGTGCACCCTCTCCGAGGGCCAGCGCGGCATCTGCCGCGTACGGCAGAACATCAAGGGAACGCTCTACTCGCTCGTCTATAACCGTCCGGTGGCGCTCAACAACGACCCCATCGAGAAAAAACCGCTCTTCCACTTCCGTCCCGGCACCAAATCCTTTTCGCTCGCCACCGCCGGATGCAACATGAACTGCAACTTCTGTCAGAATTGGGAGATATCGCAGGCGACCCCCGAGAGCGTCTCTCCCTATGACCTTACCCCCGCCCAGATCGTCTCGATGGCCAAGAAATATGGCTCCGACAGCATCTCGTTCACCTACACCGAGCCGGCGGTCTTCTTCGAGTATATGCGCGACATCGCGGTCCTCGCCAAGAAGGAAGGTCTCCGCACCGTGCTCGTTTCGTGCGGATACATCAACGAGAAGCCGCTCCGCGAACTCGCCAAATACCTCGACGCGGCGAACATCGACCTCAAAGGGTTCAGCGACGAATTCTACAGCACCTACACCACGGCGAAACTGCAACCGGTGCTTGACACTTTGAAGATCCTCAAAGAAGAAGGGGTGCTCGTCGAGGTGACCAACCTCGTGATACCGGGAGCGAACGATAAGCCCGACGAGATCCGCCGTCTCGTCCAGCGGGTGAAGAAGAATCTCGGACCCGACACGCCGCTCCACTTCTCCCGCTTCTTCCCCAAGTACAAACTGACGAGCCGCCCCCCTACCCCGCCGGCGACGCTCGAGGAGGCGGCAAAGATAGCGAAAAGCGAAGGAATGTTCTTCGTCTACCTCGGCAATCTTTCGACCGAGGAAGGCGAGGACACTTTCTGCCCCAAGTGCGGGAAAAAACTCATTGACCGGAGCGGCTTCTTCGTGGAGAAGAATCTCCTCAAAGAGGGAAAGTGCCCCTTCTGCGGCACCCCGATCCCCGGACGGTGGTAAGCGGTGAGACGCTCCGGTCTTCTTACGGCGTTTCTCCTTGGCCTCGTCACCATCCTTACCCAGACCATCCTCATTCGCGAACTCATGATAGAGGCCGGTCTTCTCGAACTCGTTGCGGTGCTCGCCCTTGCGCTCTGGATGCTTTTTACGGGGATCGGTGCCCTCCTTTTCCGCTTTCTTCCCCGGCAGATCTCTTCGCCGCCGGTGGGGTTGCTTGCTCTCTTTCTCTGTTTTTTCGGGCAGTTGTTTTCTATCCGGCCTCTGGCTTCTCTCTTTGCGCCGGTCACCGGCATGGCGCTCTCGATACCGGCGATGGTCACCGTGACGGTCGGGGTGCTTCTGCCGGGGTGCCTCTTGGGCGGGCTCCTTTTCCCTGCCTGCGTCGCCGCTGAAGAAAAACGGGGGTCAACGCTCCGCGTGTACCTACTTGAGTCGTTCGGCATGGCGATCGGTGCCGGGTTGTTCTACCTCTTTCCGTCGGTGTTCTCGCCGGTCTCCTATGACCTTTACCGCGACCACTACGCTGGCCGCTACCATCCCGACACCCTGCTCTTGTCGAGGGACGGGCGCAGCGGACGGCTCGATGTGGTCGAGCGGAACGGGCAAACCGCCTTTTTCTGGAACGGACATGCCGTCGGCGTCCGCGGCCCCGACCGGCAGGTTGAGACCTTCGCGCGACTCGCGCTCCTGCAACATCCCGCGCCGAAGCGCATCCTTCTCCTTGGAGGACTCGTCTCGGGGAACGCCGCCGAGGTAGCCCGCGTCGCACCCGAGGCGGCTGTCACGGTGATAGAACCGGAGCCGAAACTTGCCGATATCTTTCCCTTCCCCATCGAGGAGAAGAACCTTACCCTTCTCACCGGCGATCCGATCTCTCTTCTTGAACGACTGCCGCCGCATGACCTTGTCGTCATAGACCTTCCCGAGCCCGATTCTCTCGCCACCGCCCGCTGGTACACCAGAGAGTTCTTCCGGCGCATCCTCGCCTCGCAGGGGTCAGCGGCGGT
>CAYNMQ010000156.1:0-5303 GCA_964398245.1 uncultured Spirochaetales bacterium
GGCCCGTGTCTCAGTGCCAGTGTGGCTGATCATCCTCTCAGACCAGCTACCCGTCGTCGCCTTGGTGGGCCGTTACCTCACCAACTAGCTGATAGGACGCAGGCTCATCCCCAAGCGATAAATCTTTAACACATACGCTCCCGCATATGTGCGTTATCCGGTATTAGCCCCAGTTTCCCGGGGTTATCTCAGACTCGGGGGTAGATTACCAACGCGATACTCACCCGTGCGCCGCTTTACTCGCGAGTTGCCCCGCTTTCACGCTCGACTTGCATGTATTAGGCGCGCCGCCAGCGTTCGTCCTGAGCCAGGATCAAACTCTCCAGTTAAATCCTTTTTCTCAAGCGTACACTCAAAGGACACCGACAGGTCGGTGTCTCCTTTGTTCTTTACCGTCGCTGTTGCTCAGTTTTCAATGAACTCAGTCGAGACTCCGCGCCTCGAGTGCTGGGTGAATATAGCAGAATCGTTTTTGTTGTCAACACCCCTTTGCACATTTTTCTAAACAATCTTATAACCACCTATATTCTTTGAAATATTTTTTCACTTTTCACCGCCGTTCGGCCATAGCACCGTAAGCAGATGGGCGGCAAGCACCTCGACCAGAACGGCGCTTCGGCGCACCCGTGCCTTGCAGAAATTGAAGAATACGATGGCGGGGATGGCCACCGCGAGCCCCACCGCCGTCGCGATGAGCGCCTCGGAGATGCCGCTCATGACCGCTTGAGGACCGCCTTTCGTCGTCACCGCGAGATCGGCGAAGCTCTTCATGATGCCAAGCACCGTCCCAAGGAGGCCGACGAACGGCGCGTTCGAGCCGACCGTTCCGAGAAAATCGGTGAATCGCTCCCATTGTTGTCGCCGCATCGCAAGGCGCGCCGCAAGGAGTTCCTTGAAAGCCGCAGCGCCCTTCGGGCTATCGTCGAGCACTTGTCGAACGATCGCGGTCTCGTCGCAAGGGTTCGCCGTAAGCGTCGCATACGCTCCTTCACGATCCTGAGCCGTCGAGATAGCCGCGACGAGACGATCGTCGTCCCTCGAGAGCGCGCGGCGGAAGAAGAGAAGGCGCTCGATAAAGAAAGCCACGGTGAAGAACGAGATCGCGAACAGGAAATACAGTATCGCCCGAGCCGCATAGAATGCGAAGATCGAGATCTGCGCCGTGATCATCGAGTCACCTCCGTATCGCCGACCCGTTAGGCATAGCAGGCGTCGCTTCTTTTTTCCAGTTTTTCATCGGTCTCCTTTCTTGCGCCGGCGGTGATTTCATGATAAGAGAAGCGCCGCGAACTAATGAACAAGAGAGATGCGCCGCATCACCGTCGCCATCACCGTCGCGATTTCCACGCTGATCATCGGGTCCTCGTTGTATGCGGAAGAAACAGGTCTGTCGTCGGAGGTCGGCACCGGACACCGTTTCGTCACCGAGATCGAGACCGTGGCGCCACCCGACGAGGCCGAGCCCGCGAGGGAGACCCCCGCGCTTTCCGAGGTCACCGGCGTCGTGCTCGAACGCGGCACGCGGCGGCCGCTCGCTCGCACCACGGTCTATTTCGTGACCGGAGAGTCGTCGTACGAAGCGCGCACCGACAAAGAGGGACGCTTCTCTCTTCGTCTCGCCCCGGGGACCTATACTGCCGCCGTCGCGGCGGTCGGCTACGAGCGCTTCGAGAGCGAGATAACCGTCAATCCCAACGAGCGGCTCGATCTCACTTTCCGCATCGAACCGGTCGTCATCAATCCTTACCAGATCATCGTGCGCGAGAAACGGATCGCCGGCGAGGTGTCCGCCCAGCGCGTCACGGTGCAGGAGGCGACGGCGGTGCCGGGTGTGAATCGCGATGTACTGCGCGTCGTGACGAATCTCCCCGGCGTCACCAGCATCTCGGTCTTCAACGGTTTCGGCTCGGGACTCGTCATCCGCGGCTCGGCGCCCGAGGACAGCATCTACCGCATCAACGATCAGGTGGTCCCGTTCCTTTACCACTTCGGCGGACTCGACTCGGTGATAGACCCTGAACTCGTCGAGTCGGTTGATTACTACGCCGGCGGCTATGCACCCGAGTTTGTGAGCGGACTCGGTGGTGTCGTGCGGCTCAATCTGCGCGATCCGCGCACCGACCGATGGGGCGGCTACGGCAACCTGAGCCTCTTTGCGGTCTCCGGCATGGCCGAAGGCCCCGTTGGCGACAAAGACAGCCTCGCTTTCTCGTTCAAGCGCGGCTTCATAGACCTCTACATCATGCTCGCACAGAAGATCGGCATCTTCGAGGCGGCCGACTTCATGACCTATCCGTTCTACTACGACTGGTCGGCGCAGTGGATGCACCGTTTCTCGAAGAACCACACGCTCAAGGTGATGCACATCGGCGCGATAGATGGCACGCGGCTCACCACCAAGGACGACGATGTCTCGGCGCGCTTCGGCAACTATTTCAACCTCGATCTCAGTTTCTACCAACTGTTCGCCGAGTGGTCCTACAAAGGCGAAGCGTTCTCGTCGCTCTTCACGCCGATGCTCATCCGGAGTTCCTTTGACGGCGGCATGGGACCGCGCGCGCACCTCGGCATCGCGAACTATCAGACGATCCTCTACGAAAAGGCCTCGTGGCGCATCGACGAGGTGAACACGGTGCTCGGCGGCGTTCGTCTCGGTGCGGGGTTCTACGACATGAACGCCGATTTCTTCGCGCCGCCGAAGGAGGGCGAGGTCACCTACAACCCCTTCGGTATCGAGATAACCGACGACAAACTGCGCGGCTATGTGACCCCGTCGTTCTGGCTCATGCAGAACATCACCGTCGGCAAACTCGTCCTCTCTCCCGGCATCGCGGGACTGTGGGACACGAAGAACGGCCACCTCTTCGTCGATCCGCGGCTCATGGCGCGCTACGCCCTCACCGACCGCTGGACGCTCAAGGGAGCGATCGGCGTCTATTCGAAGATGCCCGACGGCGACGAGTCGCACGAGAAGTTCGGCACGCCGGGGCTTCGCCCCGAACACTCGGCGCACCTCATCGGCGGCGTCGAGTGGCGCATTACCGACACGATAGACCTCGATGCGCAGGGCTACTACAAGCGCTTCTGGGACCTCATCGTGCGCACCGATCCGAACGACCCCCGCGTCTATGCCAACAAGGGGATCGGCTACGCGACCGGCGCCGAACTGCTGTTGCGGCACAAGATGACCGACAAGTTCTTCGGCTGGGTGACCTACAGTTTCGCGGTGAGCCGGCGCAAGGACGCGATGGGCCCCGGCGGCGCGCCGGCGGAGTGGCGCCCCTTCGACATGGACATCAACCACAACCTCACGCTCGTCGCCTCCTACAAGTTCAACAAATACTGGCAGATCGGCGGCCGGTTCAATCTTCAATCGGGCGTCCCCTACACCAGTCTTCTCGGCGTCCCGACGCTCTACGACGCCGACAACGACATCTACCTTCCACAGTACGAGGGACCGGTCAATCCCGACCGGATGCCGGAGCGGCACCAACTCGATCTGCGGCTAGACAAGTACAGCCTGTTCGACTCGTGGATACTCTCGACCTACCTCGATGTGCAGAATGTCTACTACCAGAAGAACGCGGTCGGCTGGGCATACAACAAGGACTACACCCAGAGGGAGAAGGTGACGCTCCTGCCGCTCATGGTGTTCGTCGGTTTCAAGGGAGACTTCTGATGCGCGGGAAGATCGCTCTGTTCATCGCCGCTTTCCTCGGCATCGTCTCGTGCGACGATCCGATGAAGATGTTTCCCGACCACCAGATCGGCGCGCCGCGTATTCTTGCCCTCAAGGTGAGCGAACCGGAACTCACGCCCGATGCGCGCCCGACGATGCGGATCCTCATCGGCGGCGAAGGCTTCGGCCGGTCGAGCGACCTCTCGGTGCTCTGGCTCGTGCCGAACGATGAAGAGGCGCTCGCACAGGTGCCTTCCGAGATACTCCCGCTCCTGCGTGCCCCCTACGCGAGCGACTTCTCGCTTCCCGAAGGAATGACCATCGGCACGCTCCTTTCGTTCTCCCCCGACCTTCAGCGGATCTTCGATGAACAGGGCTTCGTGGACCTGCCGGTGTTCGCCTCCGTCACCATTGATGAAAAGCCGCTCTCCATCATGAAGAAAGTGCGCATCACCAAAGAGCCGCACCACCGGAATCCCGAGATAACGGGCGTCACCGCGGTGTGGAAGATGCCGAACGGCCAACTCGTGAAGAAGATGCACGGGCGCGACGACACCCTCGAACTGCCGCAGGAGGGTCTTTCCCCATACCTCGGCCTTGCGCCCGAAACGGTCGATCCCGCCGAACGCGGCAACGATCTGCTTGTGTTTCGCTGGCAGTTCAACGAAGCCCCCGCCTACGCGACCGATCTCCGTTTCTGCGACGCCGACTGCCCGAGTGACGAATACCTCGGCGTCGAACGCACCACCCCCGCGACACGCGAGATCATGATAGACTTCGCCAAGACCAAGAAGCGTCTCTCACACACCCCGCCCTCAAGCGACATCGCGCTCATGTTCTACCTCGTCGTGCGCGACCGCGCCGCCGAGGCGACCTCGAGCGCCGACGACCGTTACGGACTCGACTTCACAACACTGCGCCTTGTGCTGACGAAACGATAATCACCGCCGCCGCGTGCGGTCCTTCGCATCGAGCGCGAGGCGCGCCTCGGTGACGGCGAGTATCTTCTCTATCTGCTTCTTGTCGTGGGTCGGGAGCGGCACGATGACGGCACGGAAGTAGGTCACGAGATCGCGCATGATCGCCTCTTCGCGCTCCGAGAGCATCCGGTCGCTGAAGATGTAGGCGATCATCATGAAGATGTGCTTCCGGTCGCTTTCCTCGAGCGGCGCATCGGCCACATAGTCGAAGAATTCGGCACGGATCTTCTCTCGGTCGAACGGCAGTTCCTGCCCCTCGTACATGCCGGCGCGGATCTCGGGCTCGAGCGAAAAAAGACGCAAGAGAAGATTCACGGTGTCGTCCGATATTTCGCGAACCGGCTGGGGCGGCTTGACGGAGATAGTGCGTTTTCCTTCCCCCGACGCACAGGCAACAATGAATAGGAAACCGAGCATACAAAGAGCGATGAAGCGCCTCATGCTTCGAGCGCCCCCGTGGCAAGGAACCGTTCGATGAAGGCAAAGATCTGCGGCGCCGCCTGTGTCGCCGGCTTGTGCAAGGTTATCGTGAAGAAGGGGTCTATCATCGGTTCGGGGTGAAGATTGTTGAGCACCGAGAAACGGTAGTAGCGCGCGATGCCGCCGACATCGATAACCTGTCCCGAGGTTCCGATCGCCACGAA
>CAYNMQ010000157.1:0-2118 GCA_964398245.1 uncultured Spirochaetales bacterium
GGCCCCACGGGCCATAGACGGTGAAGAAGCGCAGGCCGGTCGTCGGGATGCGGTACAGGTGGCTGTAGGCGTGGGCCATGAGTTCGTTCGCCTTCTTGGTCGCGGCGTAGAGGCTTACCGGATGATCGACGGGATGCGATGTTGAAAAGGGCATCGCGGTGTTGAGCCCATAGACGCTCGAACTCGAGGCATAAACGAGGTGCTTCACCGGATACCGCCGGCAAAGTTCAAGGATGTTCATGAACCCGACGAGGTTCGCTTCGATGTAGGCGTGCGGATTTTCGAGCGAGTAGCGAACTCCTGCCTGCGCCGCGAGGTGGCACACCATATCGAAGCGCTCTTCGGCGAAGAGTCGCTCCAACGCCGGTCGGTCCTCGAGTTTGAGTTGGATGAACCGATACCCGGGAAGCGTTGTGCTCTGTACCATCTCTCCGTAGCGGACCGCCTCGCGTGAAATGCCGCTCGCGGCGAGACGGCCGTATTTAAGGTTGACATCGTAGTAGTCATTGACGCTGTCAAGCCCCACCACCGTGTCACCGCGGGCGACAAGACGCAATGCGGTGTGGAAACCGATGAAGCCGGCGGTTCCGGTCACGAGAATGTGCATGAGACCCTCACCTCATGGTTCACGCTCAACTATCAACAAGGCAGGATGACGGTCAAGAAAAAACTGTCATCCCGGCAGGGAACTGGCCGTTTCCTCTTCGAGCCAGCGCAGGTACGGGGCGTTTCCCTTCTCGATCGGCACCGCGACGATCTGGGGAACCTCGTAGGGATGCAGTCCGGTCAGCGTCTGTTCGAGCTGCGGAAAAAGCGCCCGGCGCGTCTTGATGAGACACAAGAGCTCGCTCGCCGTCTCGATCTTACCTTTCCAGCGGTAGATGCTCGTCATCGGGCCGACGATCTGAACGCAGGCGGCGAGACGCTGCTCGACGAGCGCCCGAAGCGCCCGCTCGGCGTCTTCCCGTTTCTCGAAGGTGGTGAACACAACCAGATCCCCGGTGTGCATGGTCTCCTCCCTGAACAAAAGCGACTCGCTCACTATACCTTTTCGCTCTTTTCTTGCAAACATCCTTCTTTCCTGCCATAGTCGCGCCGTGTCCGCGAGGGAACGATGAACGCGTCGCGCCGTCCGATACCGGCCCCGCTGTGGGTCTTCACGACCAACTTCTGTGAGGGGTTCCCCTACACCGTCATCCGTGTCATCTCGAACTTCTACCTCGCCACGATGGAAGTGGCGGTCCAGTACATCGGACTCACCTCGTTCTTCGGCCTACCGTGGACCGTGAAGTTCCTTTGGAGCCCGCTCGTGGACCGCTATGGTTCGAAGCGGGCGTGGATGCTCCTGATGCAGGGCCTGCTCGTTCTCGTTTCCGCCGCCCTCGCCCTCGGGGCGCCGTTCCCGGCGCTCGTTCCCATCATGTTCGGGCTCTTCTTTCTCGGCTCGATCTTTGCGGCGACCAACGACATCGCGACCGACGGTTACTACATGGAGACGCTCGACGATGCGGCGCAGGCGCGTTGGGTCGGCCTGCGGGTGCTTGCCTACCGTATCGCGATGATGACCGGCACCGGCGCCGTTGCGACGGTCGGGGCGCTGTGGGGCTGGTCGCCCGCCTTCTTTCTCGCCTTCGTCATCGCGATCGCGCTTTTTCTCTTTCATCTCTTCTTCCTGCCGCGTCCTTCGCGCGCTGACGCCGGCGCGGCGATGCGGCCTGCTTATTTCGAGGCCTTCACCGCCTACCTCAGGCGCGACAACATCATCGCCGTCCTCCTCTTCATCATCTTCCTGCGGGCTGGCGAGTATATGCTCCACGCGATGGTCGGTCCCTTCTTCGTCGCGATCGGCATCAAGAACCACTATGGCTGGATATCGTCGTTCGTCGGGCTTCCCGCGACCATCGCCGGCGCCCTCTTCGGCGGGTGGATCATCGCGCGGATCGGCCTCAGGCGAGCCATCTGGCCGATCGTCCTGTTCCAGAACACGACCAACCTCCTGTACAGCCTTCTTGCGCTGTGGACGAGCGGCGGCGATCTTTCCGGAGCGGTCACCGTTGCGTCGGCGGCGACGGTGAACGGCATCGAGAACCTCTCATCGGGGATGGGTAACGCGCTCCT
>CAYNMQ010000157.1:2128-5298 GCA_964398245.1 uncultured Spirochaetales bacterium
CGATCGGCTCGGGCCTCATGGGGCTGTCGGGGATGTTCGCGGGAGCGGTCTCCGGTTTCATCGTGAAGGATTGGGGCTTCGCGTGGATGTTCCTCGCCAGTTTCGGCGCCGCTCTTCCGGCGCTCCTGTTCATACCGGCGCTTCGTCTGCAGGATAAAAGCGCCGGAACGCAACCGCACTAGACAAAGGAGAACACCATGAGCGATCGTGACACTTCGCCGCATGCCGTTCCAGAAGCGGACGAACCGACACCTCGTCGTAACCGCGGAAAGGTCATACTGGTTATCGTTCTTGCAGTGATACTTCTTCTCTCCGGCTACTTCACGCCGATGATCGCCGGAGGCAGCGACCTGCAGAGACGGCTTTCTTCCTATGATGCCGTTTCGGTGATCGTGGTCAAAGACCTCAATGATCCCGCAAAACAGTGCCGTTGCCTGCGTTTGCCTGAAGAAGCGTCATCGGTGGCTTTCCGGCTCGGTATGTCCATGGCTTCAGAGGGCCCGAAACAGGAGTGCGGTCACGATGCGCTCTTTGTTTTTACCGGCACTACGGGAACCTTCGAACTTTCCGTAAGCCGTCGCTGTGAATACATCAAGTATCCGCCTTCGGCGGCGCATCCCTTCGGCGAACCGCGACGCTATGTTAGTTGGCTGGTGGAAGATTACCTAACGCGGACACTAGGAGATGGCGAAGATTGCGATTGTGCTAATTGACCGGGCGTTGCCGATCAGGGGAGATATGCGTTGTCGTCTATGAGTCCGTTACAGTTGTCGTCCTTGCCGTTCGGGTATTCTTCCCGGTAAGGGTAAATATCGGGATCATTCGGCGCACAGTCGCACCGGTCGCCCCAGCCGTCGCCGTCGCTGTCGTCGCCGCAGGCCTCGCAGATCCAGTGGTTGTAGTTGCCGCACCAGATCGAATACCACTGGGCCGGCGCTCCTCCCTCGGAAAAGGCTTGGACGCAGTACTCTCCCTCGCCGGTGTCGGGGTATCCCGGAGCCCAGCGACGGTAGGATGGCTGATCGGCGCTGTCCCACCACCACTTGTTCTGATCCGAAGCATACTGCAGGCCGAGCCAGAAGGATACATCGTCTCCCTCGCCGCCGCCCCAGTACCAGTACGCCTGCTGGGAGAGCCACGCGTTCTCGACGGCATCGTTCACCGCGACGGTCATATAGCCGTAAGGACATGCAGTCCCCTCCCAGTAACCGTCGTTCCACCAGAGGAACAGATAGGTCTGTCCGTTGATCGTCAGAATATCGCCCGGGCACACCTCGATTCCTTCGTCAATCTCGCCGTTGCAGTTGTCGTCGCGGCCGTTGCAGCTTTCGTAGGCGTCGGCGTGCGCCTCGCCGTCATGCGGCTTGCAGTCGCAGGGGTCGCCCCAGCCGTCCTCGTCGGCGTCCTCTTGATCGGGGTTGGCGATCTCGGGGCAGTTGTCCTCGCTGTCAACGATACCGTCGCCGTCGCGATCCGCCTCGCAATAAAGGAACGAATCGCCATCGTTGCCGACCGGCAGATACCCCGGCGCGCAGAACTCGCAGGATGGTCCGGTGTATGGCGCGGGACAATCACATGCGGTCCCATTGCAGTGGCCGCCATTGTAGCAGTAAATGTACTCTCCGCCGCCGCAGTTCTGGAAGGAGGTCCCGGTCCCGTCGCAGGTCTCGCCGCGGGTGCAAAGGTTTTCATCGTTACAGGGGTAACCCGCCGGAGCTATCTTGTTGAAGGGACAGGGGGCCGAGGATCCGCTGCAGTATTCGGCGAGATCGCAGGGGCCGGTCGCCGGGCGGCAGATCGTCGTGTCGGGTTTGAAGGCATCAACCGGGCACGCGCCGCTTGCGCCGGTGCAGTATTCGGCGACATCGCAGGTGCCGGCCGAAGCGCGGCAGAGCGTGTTGGCCGGTTTTACCACATCGGCGGGACAAACGGTCGTTTCGCCGTCACAGTATTCGGCGACATCACAATCGCCGGCCGAAGCGCGGCACAGCGTCCCCGCTTCGGCGAGGACATCGTCGGGACATCCTTTCGTCTCTCCGTCGCACACCTCGGCGACATCGCAGGGGCCGGCCGCCGGTCGGCATTCCGTATCCATTCCTTTTATCTCGTCTGGCGGACACGCGGCGTCGTATCCGGTGCAGAATTCCGGATCGTCACAGGCGCCTTCAGCAGGCCGGCAGATCTCGGCATGGTTCCTGAACAGATCCGTCGGGCAATCGTCCGAAACCCCGTCGCAGTATTCGTGAAGGTCACAAGGGCCGATCGCATGGCGGCAGAGCGTCTGAGAATCGTATTTCAGGTCGGCGGGGCAGGAGGGCGCGGAACCGGAGCAATGCGCGGGGCTGTCGCAGGGCCCGGCGGCGTCGCGGCACACGACCGTGGCGGGGTCCCAGTTCGGCGCGCAGTGTCCTTCACCATCACAGGTGTCGGGATTGTCGCACTCGGTGTCTGCGGGATCGCCGCACGGGGTGAGGGGCGCGACCGGCGGATGTTCGCAGAGGTAGCCGTCCGTCACTTCGGCGCACGCATCCTCCGTACACTCGTTACGGTCGATGCAATCGAGAGGAAGGCCATCAGGGAACTGGTGTACCGCACAGAGACCGGCGGGATCACAGCTGTCAACACCGTTGCAATAGAGGCCGTCGTCGCATTTCCTGCCTTTGATGATGACGCCGGTGTCGTCGGTGCACTGATTCACGCAATAACGACCGCTGGGGGTGAAAGGTGCGTCGCACTGACAGACCGGTTCGCCGGATTCGACGACGCAGGTGCCATGACCGGAGCAGGTGATGCCGGCGCACGGATCGGGAACGATATCCTCGTCAAGTGTCTCCTCGGGCTCGACCGGCGTGGTGTCGCTTATGTCGGCATCAGGTTTTGCTTCGGTCGTGGCGGTGACGGAACCGGAGTCATCCTCTTCCTCGGTCTCGTCGGCATCTTCGAGCAGGTCATCGTCGTTTGCCGGCAGTATCTCCTGCAGGTAGAGGGCGCAGTCGGTGAAATGACCGACCGCCGCCTGATAGTCGGTTCCCTGCATGATGGGGTCGCCCGCCATAATGGGATCACCCGCCATGATGGGGTCGCCCGCCATGATGGGATCACCCGCCATGATGGGGTCGCCGGCCATAATGGGATCACCAGCCATGATCGGGTCGCCCGAGTGGCGGTTC
>CAYNMQ010000158.1:0-2206 GCA_964398245.1 uncultured Spirochaetales bacterium
GCGCGAGGGAGGCTGTACACAGGTGGAACACATCTCTTTCGTACTTTCCGACAACCCGTCAGCTCCCGGCGTCGAGAAGGCCAACCGCTTCGGCGTCAAAACACTCGTGATACCGCGCCAGAAAGGGGAACCGCGTGAGCGGCATGAAGAGCGCGTCCTTGCGGCGATCTCCCCGTTCAATGTGGGACTTCTCGTTCTCGCGGGATTCATGCGAAGACTTTCGCCGTTCTTCCTGAGTCGTTTCCCGGGGAAAATAATCAATACGCATCCTTCGCTTCTTCCGGCTTTCCCCGGCATCGACGCTCAACGGCAGGCTTTCGAATACGGCGTGAAGGTGACCGGTTGTACCGTACACTTCGTAGACGAGAGCCTCGACGGCGGCCCCGTCATCCTGCAAAAACCGGTCGAGCGGCGCGACACCGACACCGCAGAGGACCTCCGGCTCCGCATTCTCGCTGAAGAGCATCGGTTGCTCGGCGATGCCGTAGAGATCGTAACCACCGGTCGTTACCGTATCAAGAACCGATATGTTAGTATGGAGAGTGCTCATGAAAGCTAAGATCATCCTGTTAGCGGTCTGCTCGCTCGCCCTTATGTTCGCGGCGGGCTATCAGATGCTTTTGAAACCGGCCGAGAACCAGATCATCGGGACCGTCGAGGACAGCGTTTCGCGTGCCACTTCTCTCTACAAGTACATCAATGCGGCCGAGACGCTGGAGCGCATCCGCGATGCCGAGGACCTCGCGAGCCGCAAGGAGCTGCTCGATGGCTTCGACCCGGCGGCCTACGCGGCCACCCCTTCCGATGTCGCCCAGAGGGTGCAGGTCGAGCTCAATGTCATCAACAAGTTCGCCGACAACTCCGATATCCTGTTCATCACCGACACCGAAGGACGGGTGATCGCAAGGAACCTTGACAACACGATGAACGGCTTGAGCTTCAAGGAAAATCTTCTCATCAACAATGCGATCTCCGGGCGTAGCGACGAGGATATTCTCGAAATACTCGGCAAACGCATGAAGGTGGTCTCGGTGCCCATACGGAAGAACGGCGCGATCATCGGGACCTACAATTCGGCGAACGCCGTAGATTCCCGTATGGCGAAAAGCGATTTCAGCAACCTTTCCGGCGAGGCGGGAGCCGAAAGTCTTGCGCTTGCCTTCGTAGAAAAAGGAAAACTGCTCGGGTCCACCTTCCCCCCCGATCTTCACGAGTCGCTCAAGAAGTTCATGGAAACCAATCCGACGGTGGTCGAAACGGCGCTCAAGGAGGCGGAACGAAAGCACTCGTTCACCGCGACGCTCGGCAACGAACGCTTCTATGCCAACATCGCGGCACACGAACATCTCGGACAGGAAAAACAGGTGTGTTATGTGTTCCTCACTTCCGTAGACAAGGCTCTTCAGCCGCTTCGCACGAATCGCAACAACTTCATATGGTTCACTCTGGTGCTCGCCATACTTGCCATTATCTTCGCACTCGTCATCGAGGAGCAGGCGCACGCGCCCATCAGCCGTTTCATGGAGGGCATGATCGAGATCATTCACGGTAACCGCGCCTTCCGCTTCAACAACGAAGCGGAGGGGATCGAGGGACAGCTCAATCAGAATGCGAACATGATGATAGCGACGCTGCTCGGGGAACGGATCCCCGAAGAAAAACCGTCCGGCGGCAAAGACGGCCTCACAAAAGCGGGGGAATGACCGATGGCTTATAACAGTTTCAACAAGATCTTCATCCTCGGTCGTTTGGGGCGGGCGCCGGAACTCCGTTATTCGAATTCGGGCAGTCCGGTCGTCCGTTTTCCGGTCGCCACCAACGAACGGCTCAAAGGCGCCAACGGACAGATCGAGGAACATACCGAATGGCACCGCATAGTGGTCTTCGGAGCGGCGGCGGAGAACTGCTCCAAGATGCTCAAGCAAGGTTCCTTCGTGTTCGTCGAAGGAAAGGTGCGCACCCGCAAGTACCAAGACCGCGAGAACAACGAACGCTTTGCCACCGAGATCATCGCCGACATGGTGCACTTCCTCGATTCATTCTCGGGCGGTGGCGAGCCCGGTAGCGGCCCTCGCCCGCCGCGTGAGGAGAAAAGCGCCACGAAAGGCGAAAAGAAAGCGGGCGGCCCCGAAGCAGAGTTCAACAACGCCATCTCCGAAGCGATCAAAGGCGTTCCCGAGGACGACGGCGATCTGCCGTTCTAGTC
>CAYNMQ010000158.1:2216-5208 GCA_964398245.1 uncultured Spirochaetales bacterium
CGGTATCAGAAATCGTCCGTGCTTTTTCTCGACGAGTCCTTCCGTGCAGAGGTCGGCGATCGCGCGATAGAAACGACTCTCTTCCAACGCCTTGCCCCCCACATCACGGGCGACGGCCGCATACAACTCTCCGTCCCGGAACGATCTCCTTGAGAGAACACGGAGGATCGCTCCTCGAATCTGGCGACAGCTCCCGAGGAAACGCGATTGTTTCGTATGATGAACCGAACGGCGCGAGGGGTTAGGAAACACGCTTTTAAGGTGGACACCGTAGTCCATAAGCGCATAATACCAGTTTCGGGGATTCTCGCGGTCGAGCGTCTCTTCGATAAGCGGCACGATCTCTCTGTCGCTTACGCCGTCACGATTCGGAAAGAAATGATGCAGATAAACGGCCCGGATGTTCGTCTCGATGAACACATGCGGCTGATTGAAGGCGAAAGTAAGGACAGCGCGCGCCGTGTAAGGGCCAATACCGGGAAGAGAAAGGAGGCCTTCTATGTCTTTCGGAAGAACGCCATCATGCCGAAGAACAACCTCTTCTGCGCACCGTTTGAGGAAAAACGCTCGACGGTTGTAGCCAAGCCCCCGCCAGACCTCAAGCACAGCCCGAAACGGCGCTCCTGCCAGTGTCCTGATATCGGGAAAGCGTGCGAGAAACTTGGGATAGTACGCAGAAACCCGCTCGGTCTGCGTCTGCTGGAGCATCACTTCAGAGACCAATATCTCGTAAGGATCGGAGGTTGTGCGCCATGGGAACGAACGACCGTGCTCCTCGAAATAAGAGCGAACCGTCCTCCGAAATCGCCGCACGACAAGTCGAGTCAGTCTCATATGCCGCCAATAACAAAAAAGGACACCATGGTCAACTTATTCCCGAAGAGCACCGCGTTTTTCTTGAGTTATCTTCCCATCTCTGTATAGTAAAGAGGTTTTTCGAAGATATGGTAGGCAACGATGCGTTTTTTCCCGCTCTTTCCGGCGGCGCTGTTCGTACTGGCGTGCGTTGCCGGCGGATGCTCCCACACTCAACACTATGGCAAAGAGGTCGCTCCGCAGGATCTTTCCTTCACCCCCCTTGACGCCGAGAACGATGTGAAGGAACTCTTCGGAGACAACGAGGAATACCGTATCGGAACCGGCGACGAACTGAAAATAGATGTCTACAACATCCCAGAACTGAGTTCGAAGGCGATGTCCATCAGTCAGTTCTACGGACAGGTGGTGGACGAGAACGGGGAAATCCTCTACCCCATCATCAAGAGCATCAAGGTGGGTGGTCTTACCAAAAAAGAGGCCGCACACGCCATTGAAGAAAAACTCAAAGATTTCGTAAAAAATCCCGATGTGACCGTCGAGATCGTCAAGTTCCAGAGCCAGTTCTACTACATTACCGGTGCTTCGACCAATAACGGCAAATACAGCATCACCCCCACAACGACCATTATGGAGGCGCTTTCTCGCATCACCCCGGTCTCGACCGGGGGGAGCATGACGATCGTGAACACCATTTATCTTAAGCGAAAGGATAAGATAATCCCCCTCTCGCTTGCCGAAGCAAGCAAGGGAAAACTCGACTATACTCAGGTGCGTCTTCGTGATGGCGATACCTTCTTCGTCCCCCCAGCATCGGCGGAGCGCGTCTACATCGTCGGCGAGGTTCTCCGACCCGGCGCCTACCAGATAACCAAGCCCGACTACTCGGTCCTCGATCTCATTGCCGAAGCGGGCGGCATCGATCCGGTGACCGCCGATACCGCCGCGCTTTATCTTGTGCGTCAGTACGGCGGCAGATTCCAGTTCGCGGCACTCGACTACCACAAGATCATCGGCGGCGAGGCCCACAACGACCTGCGGCTCCAACCGGGCGACCGCCTCGTCGTCGCGCCGACCGGCCTGACCAGTTACAACCGCATCATCGAACAGCTCCTGCCGACATTCCAGATGGTAGGATCGATCACCGGCACGATAAAAAGCGGCGTAGACATCAACAACGGACTGAAGTGACCGGCGGAGAAGCATGGAAGATATCCGATTCGACCAGATAATCCAGATATTCCGGACACATCGCCGGCTCTTCCTTCAATCTTTCCTGACCATACTGGCTGGTGCCTTTATCGTCCTTCTTTTCACCGAGGTCGCCTATCCGGTGAAGGCCTCTCTCATTCTGCAGGAGGAAGACGCCTCTCAGATGAACATTAGTCCGGTCACCATGCTACTGGGCAAACAAAGCCAACAGATCCTCAACGAGATAGAGATCGTCAAGAGCCGCGAACTGGTAGACAGCGTCATTGGGGAACTTAACCTCTTCTTCGAGATTTCCCGAAGAAGAAATCTTATGTTCAACTACATTCTCAACCTCCTGATGGGCAAACCGACCATGGAAGGCTCTTTGATCATAAGAAAATATCCTCCTGCCATGACCCTGTCCGATTCCGTTCTCGAAGCGACTGAGACGGGATTTTCCCTGCGCACCGACGACATCGTTTCGAACTGCCTTTTCAATGAGAATTGTTCCCATGCCGGGGGCGTCGTTCTCGTCGAACGCATCGGAGACATCTCTCCCGGCACGGTGTACGATATTTCCTACCGCGACCTCATCAAGACACGCGAAGACCTTCTCGAGAACATACTGGCCGAGCCGATCGGAGACAACAAGGAAAGCAATATCTTTCAGCTCCTCTTCGAATCCCCTGATCCGCATCTTTCGGTCAAGGTCCTCTCGACGCTTATCGCCCAGTATATGAATCTTAAAATCTCTTGGAAGAAAAGCGATGCCGATGAACAGCAGAAGTACATCACCAAGATCATCGGCGACATAAAGATAGAGCTCGATCAGAAGAGCGCTGCGCTCGCCGCCTACCAGAAGGAGAACCGGACGGTCCTCCCCGACCTTCAGTTCATGGAGATCATGAAACGAAGCGTCGAGATGGAAAAAGACCTCGCCATCCTGCACCTCAAGGAGGACATCGTCCGAAAGTTCATCGCCTCT
>CAYNMQ010000159.1:0-5158 GCA_964398245.1 uncultured Spirochaetales bacterium
AGGCGATGGACGCCGGTGGTGGGCTCCTCGCTCACGCCCCGGATCTCCTTCACCATGTCCCGCCACTTCCTCGGATTCTTCCGGCGCTCGCGTTCCAGTATCGCCATGACGATGTCGAGTTCGCGGTTGCCCGTCCTTTTCTTCAAACGCGCCGGATCCTTCTCTATCTCGACCCCCGTGTGGATCATGAGGGTGGCGTCGCCGCCGTCGTCAACAATGAGGTGCGGCCCCTTGCCGCCCGGGAACGAAAGGGCCTGCACGGTGCACTCCCAGTACTCTTCAAGGGTCTCCCCCTTCCATGCGAACACCGGCGTTCCCGCCGCCGCAATGGCCGCCGCCGCGTGATCCTGCGTCGAAAAGATGTTGCAGGATGCCCAGCGCACTTCGGCGCCGAGGATCTTCAAGGTCTCGATGAGCACCGCCGTCTCGACCGTCATGTGGAGGCTGCCGGTGATACGCGCGCCCTTAAGCGGCCGCTGTTTCGCGTATTTCTGCCGGATCGCCATCAGCCCCGGCATCTCTTTTTCGGCGAGCTCTATCGCCTTACGCCCTGCGTCCTTGAGAGAGATGTCCCTAACGCGGTATTCTTTCGCTACCATCATTTCCTTGCTCCTTGTCTTCACATGTTCCCGGTCATCATAACCGCGTCGGCTCGTTTCGCAACAAAAACGCCGCTGGTATCACTCCACCCGCCACAGCGGAGAAAAAGCATGGGAGAGCTTGGCAGGGAAACGACGCATGAGAAAGAAGGCCGGACGCTCGGGCAACAACTTCACCGGAAAAGCGGAGCCTTCCGTCTCACCGAGGAGCGGCAAAAGGTCGCCGAGTCGGCCGTCAAGCACCGCTACATAGCGTCTTTCCGGAGAGAATCTCGCGTCCGATATCCGTATGCTTTCCCGACTTACCGCATAAATAAAGGGAAAAAGGGAAAGCGACGCGCCCGGCGATTGCTCCCACGCTTTTTGCGCCAACTCGACAAGGCGTTCGCCGGATACGGTGACGACGAGCGGGAATCGGTCGTCCGGAAAGAGCTCCCGCATATCGCCTATCGTGACCGGCGATCCCGGAGGGTGTCGAAAAGAGGACTGCGGGACGACGGCAACGCTCACCTCCGGCTCGATCCCCGCCTCGGCGGCTATCGCAAGCAGTGTTTCGTGGAAAAAACGATGGGTCGGAGAATCGCCCTTGCGAGACGATGTCAAGTCCAGTTCGAACCACGGAACGCCGACGATCTCGGCGCTACGCCGCCCGATCTCCTCGCGAAAGGAAAGGTTGAGGCTCCGCAATGCCGCATCGGAAGAGGCGGCCTCGAACGAAAGGAAGGCGGGCTTGATCGCGGAAACGACCGCTCGCCTGTCGTTGCGATGCCGGATCATCCTCACCTCGGCGAGGAAGAACGCCGGCCGGCGCCGGTCGAGGTAGGCGAAAAAGGTCGATCCTCCCGCCTCGGAAAGAAGTTTCGGAGGAAATGCGCTGTTCGTCACCACGAACGCGGCATGCGGGAAACGGGAATTTATCGCCGATAGCACATCGCTCGGATCGATGCCCTGTTTTCCCGAAAAGGCGCCGGGATCGGCGTTAAGCAGTACGACATTGATATCGTTCGGTTGGTCGGGGGCATAGCCCTTCTCTTCTTCGAGCGGGTCGCCGAAACGCATCCCGTCGAACAATGCGGCTGGCATGAAACGCGCGGCGTCCGAGATGATCAGTCCATGGATGCCGACCGACACATCGCCCAGCATCACCCGTTTACTGCCGCGACCTTCCATGTGCGCCGAGACCGCTTCGACACCCGCAGCGTGATGCAGACGACGAAGCATCGGCGCCCCCAAGCGGAAGAGATCGGGGGTCACATTGAGAAAACGGTACCCGGCCGCGGCGAGATAACGCGCCTCGGGAATGACCGAGACCCCGGAAGCGCGGACAAGCTCCTCCGCGGTGTCGAAGAGGAAAAGCCCGCCGTTGTCGGCGATCACCACCGGCCCTTCGCACGAACGCGCCGCCGCCGCGATGGCCGTCGCCGCCTGCGGCATAAGAGCGGAGTGCGCGCCAAGGTCGCTCGTCACGACCAGACAGAAGGTCGTTTCACGGTAACCGGCAGCAAGGCGGTAAAAATAGGCGACGACGGCGAACGCCAAAAGGAGGAACAGGACAAAGACCCTACGGATGAGCCGCCAGCGCATCACCTTTGTTAACTGAAGATGACTTTTCCGATCCTCTTCTTGCCGACCTTGAGGACGAAGGAGTCCTTCGCGGTTATCTTGAGCGCCATGTCGGAGACCTTGTTCGCGTCGATGTAGACGCCGCCTTGCTGGACCATCCGGCGCGCCTCTGACTTGCTCTCGACGAAGCCGAGTTGCACGATGAGATCAATGAGCGCGATCCCACCGTCGGGCAGGGTGACCGGATACTCGGCGAGGTTGGTCGGGATGTCGCGGTAGAAGTTCTCCTTCGCTTCCTTCGCCGCCGCCTCGCCGTGGAACCGCGTCGTGATGAAGAGCGCCAGTTTCACCTTGCAGTCGCGCGGATGGACCGTGCCATCGGCGATGCCGCTCTTCATCGCCGCTATCTCCTCGACCGGAAGCGTGGTGAGCAGTTCGTAGTAGTTCCACATGAGGTCGTCGGAGATGGACATCACCTTTGCGAACATGCTGTCGGCCGGCTCGGTAACGCCGATGTAGTTGTTGTAGGACTTCGACATCTTCTGCACGCCGTCAAGCCCCACGAGCAATGGGACCGTCATCACGACCTGCGGCTCCTGCCCATAGTCGGCCTGCAGTTTGCGCCCGACGAGCAGGTTGAAGATCTGGTCGGTGCCGCCCAGTTCGACATCGGCCTTGAGCGCGACCGAATCGTAGCCCTGCGCAAGCGGATAGAGGAATTCGTGGCCCGCGATCGAGTCGCCCGCCTGGCAGCGATTCTTGAAGTCCTCCCGTTCGAGCATCCGCGCCACATTGTATTTCGAGGTGAGGTCTATCATCTTCATGAAGTCGAGCTTGAAGAGCCACGAGGAGTTGAAGACCATCTCGGTCTTGTGCGGATCGAGTATCTTGAAGGCCTGCGTCGCATAGGTCTTGGCGTGTTCGAGGATCTCCTCGCGGGTGAGCACCTTCCGCGTCTTGTTGCGCCCGGTCGGATCGCCGATCATCGCGGTGGCGTCGCCGACGACATAGACGACACGATGGCCGAGGTCCTGGAACTGGCGCATCTTGTTCATGAGCACCGTATGGCCGAGATGGATGTCGCTCGAGGTCGGATCGAATCCCGCCTTGATGACGAGCGGGCGTCCGTCACGGTAGAAGCGCTCTAGTTTGCGTGTAAGATCTTCCTCGGTATAGAAATCAACGATACCGCTCTTCAGTTGTTCGAGATCGTGACGCATCCGCTCATCAACCATGTGACTCCTCCATAGGTTCGCGTATCCGTTCGACACCCACGGTCTTCCCGCTTTCGGGATCTATCCCGGCGATGACGCCCTCCAGCATAAGCGAATGACCAGCCGGCGTAAAGTTCTTTGCGGTGCAGGTAAGGAATCCTTCGAGGCTGGCGCGATGATCGACCCCCAGAATGGAGAAGAACGAGCCGCACCGTCCGAGGTCGGTGATGTAGCCCATCCCGCCGGGGAAGATCTTCTCGTCGGAGGTCTGCACATGGGTGTGGGTCCCGGCAAGAAAAGAAACACGGCCGTCGAGGTGGAATGCCATCGCCTCCTTCTCGGCGGTCGCCTCGGCATGAAAATCGACGAGAATGATATGCGCTCCCTCGGCGCGAAGCAGTGCGATCTCCCGGTCGGCGGCGTCGAACGGGCTGTCTATCGGATCCATGAATGTCCGTCCCTGCAGGTTCACCACGCCGATCGTAACCTCCGCAACGGTATAGCGAGCCCCTCCTCTTCCGGGAAGCCGCGCGGGGTAGTTCGCGGGCCGCAGCAATCGCGGCTCCGCCGTCAGCAGATCGTACACCTCTTTGCGGTGCCACACATGGTTGCCGGTCGTGACGACATCCACGCCGCCGGAAAAGAGATCGTCCACAGCGTCTTTCCTGACGCCGAGCCCGCCCGAGAGGTTCTCGCCGTTCGCGACGACGAACGAGATGCCACGACGGTCGCGGTAACCGGGAAGGAAGGTGCGGAGCGCCTTGCGGCCGGGGCGGCCGACGACATCGCCGAGCATGAGGACGCGAAGGACCGCCATCGCCGCTCCTTCACTGCGCCATGGCGACGACGCGCGTCTCGCGGATGACCACGACCTTTATCTGGCCCGGGTAGGTAAGCTCCGATTCTATCTTCTTGGAGATGTCATTGGCCATGATATAGGCGTCCTCGTCGCGCACCTTCGAGGCATCGACCATCACGCGCAACTCCCGTCCCGCCTGAATGGCGAACGCCTTGTCAACGCCGGGGAAGGCGGCGGCGATGTTCTCGAGGTCGGTCAGCCGTTGGATATAGGTGTCGGTCATTTCACGGCGCGCACCGGGACGGGCCCCCGATATCGCGTCGGCCGCCATGATGATGAGATCGAGCACCGACTCCGGTTTGATCTCGTTGTGGTGCGCCTCGATCGCGGTCACGATCTTCTTCGCCTCGCCGTACTTCTCGGCAAGCCGGGCGCCGAGCACGGCATGTGACCCCTCCTGTTCATGGTCCACCGCTTTGCCGATGTCATGGAGCAGACCGGCGCGGCGTGCCATCTTTATGTTGTAGCCCATCTCGGCCGCGATCATGCCGGCGAAGAATCCGGTCTCGACCGAATGTTTCCACATGTTCTGGCCATAGCTGGTCCGGTACCGCAAGCGACCGACGAGAAGGACCAGTTCCGGGTGCATCTTGTGGATGCCGAGATCGAAGAGCGCCTGCTCGCCCGATTCCTTGATCGCCTTCCACACCTCCTTGGTCGCCGCGTTGAACACCTCTTCGATCCGTCCCGGATGAATGCGGCCATCGGCGATGAGCCGCTCGAGCGTGATGCGCGTTATCTCGCGGCGCACCGGATTGAAGTCGCTGATGACCACCGCCTCCGGCGTGTCGTCTATGACGAGATCGCTGCCGGTGACCGACTCGATCGCGCGGATGTTGCGCCCTTCGCGGCCGATGATCCGTCCCTTCATCTCAACGCTGGGAAGCTCCCCCGTCGTGCCGGTCGCCTGCGAGACGAACTCG
>CAYNMQ010000160.1:0-576 GCA_964398245.1 uncultured Spirochaetales bacterium
TTCTCGACATAGTCGGCAAGCGTGCCACTCGAACGAAGCGAGAAATCAATGTACTGCGGGGTAATGCTGTAGGAACTCTTGAAGTTGCGTATCGTTATCGAGTTCTCCACCGCGACGCTCCCGACCGCACTGCCCGGTATCGCCGCCGGATAGCGTCCCGGTTCCGCTTCAAAGCGAATAAAGGCGACGCCATTATCAGCGATGAGCAGTGACTCCTGCCCTAACTCTTTCGTTGCGCCATCAGGCAGTGTGATCTTCAGCCGGTAATTCTTTCCCCCGGGATAATTCAAATCAAAGACATTTATCGCATCTTCCTCGAGCACCACCGCTTGCTGAGAGGTAATGGCAAGATACTTCCCCGGAGCACCATCGGCCTCTCGCACGACGATAGCAGTATCGTTCTTCGTCTTCCACTCGCCGCCGGCAAGATAGGATATCTCGAGCATCACGAGTGAACGATTGAGCGCCGCATCGGTGTCTATACGCGGTGTTTCTTGGGCGAGAAGCGGGACAAGCGTAAGAAGTGCCGCAAGGAACATGAGCGTTCTTATCGACATGACCGTCTCCTACTGGATG
>CAYNMQ010000160.1:586-4110 GCA_964398245.1 uncultured Spirochaetales bacterium
GAGCACCTGATTCTCTTTGACATTCTCCCCTTCTTTCACCCGAATCTCGGCAATGGTGCCGGAAACGGTCGTGTTGATGTCGTTCTCCATCTTCATCGCTTCCATGGTCATCACCCGCTGTCCCGTCTTCACCGTGTCTCCCGGTTTGACGAGGATCTTGAGAATGAGTCCCGGCATGGGCGCATAGACCGCACCGGCACCTGCCGCAGGAGCGGGGGCCGCCGCTTGGGGAACCGGCGCAACGGCCGCCGCAGGACGCGGGGCCGGAGCGACCATCGGTTTCGGCGGCTCGCCACCGGTATAGGCGATGTCAACGGCGTACGCTTTGCCGTTCACCTCGACCTTGGCGCTCTTGCCGGTGAAGTCTTTTATCTCGACCTTGTATTCTTTCCCACTGATCTTGAGTTCGTACTTCTTCATAATGTCACCTCGCTATCGAGAAGATTGCCATTGTTGGAATCGGTACTGTTGCCGCTGAATGCCAAAGGCGGTCCATGGCGACTGATTGAACTGTCGTTCGACCTCGGTGAGGTTCACCACCTCGGCGCTCTCCTCGAGATAGAGCCCTATCGCCGCCGCGATCGCCGCCAGTTCACCTTCTTCAGCCTCGACGGGCGTCTGCCGCGCCGCCTCGGCCTTCGGCGCGTCCGTCATCTTCGGCGCCGTCTTCTTCCCGTGGCCATGTCCATGACCGTGCCCTTCACCGCCGCCGATCCGCTTGAACTGGGTAAGCACGAGGGCAAGGATGGTGAGCCCCGCGATAACGACCCCGAGCCCGAGGAACGGCAGTATCTCGATGGTCGCCTTTTCGGCCTCGGTGAAGACCGGCACCGCTCGTCCCGCCACAAAGAGTAGATCCGTCATTCTCTCCTCCTACAGCGGGATGTTGCCGTGCTTCTTCGGCGGCAGGTCGTCGCGCTTGGTGCTCAGCATGTCGAGCACCTTCGCAAGCCGCGGCCGCGTCGCCTTGGGCTCGAAGATGTCGTCGATGAAGCCGTGCTGCGCCGCGATGTAGGGATTTTCTATCTTCTCGGCATATTCGGCCTCCTGTTCGGCGATGAACTTCGCCTTGTCGGCCGCCGCTTCGAGTTCCTTGCGCTTGAGTATCTCGACCGCCCCTTTGGCGCCCATGACGGCGATCTGCGCCGTCGGCCACGCGTAGTTGATGTCGCCGCGCAGATGCTTGGAGCTCATGACGATGTAGGCGCCGCCGTATGCCTTGCGCATGACCACCGCGATCTTCGGCACCGTCGCCTCGCTGTAGGCATAGAGCATCTTCGCGCCGTGCTTGATGACGCCCCCGTACTCCTGCACCGTGCCGGGCATGAAACCGGGGGTATCCACGAAGGTGATGAGCGGGATGTTGAAGCAATCGCAGAACCGGATGAAACGGGCACCCTTCATCGAGGAATTCACATCGAGCACGCCGGCAAGCACATTGGGCTGATTCGCGACGATACCGACGGTGCGCCCGTTGAGCCGTGCGAAGCCGACGACGATGTTCTGCGCATAGAGCGGCTGGACCTCGAAGAAGTCGCCGTCGTCGAAGACCATACGGATGATGTCCTTCGCATTGTATCCCTTGTTGGGGTTGAGCGGTACGATGGTATTGAGTTCCTCTTCCATGCGATCAACCGGGTCGTTGCACGGAACGCGCGGCGGCTCCTCCATGTTGTTCGAGGGCAGGAACGAGAAGAGTTTGCGTATCGCCGCGAGCGAGTCGTCCTCGGTGTCGTGGGAGAAATGGGCGACGCCCGACTTGGTCATGTGGACCTGTGCTCCGCCGAGCTGATCGACCGTCACATTCTCGTGGGTGACCGTCTTCACCACATTAGGTCCGGTAAGGAACATGTATGAGTTGGTATTGGTCATGAAGACGAAATCGGTAAGAGCCGGGCTGTACACCGCGCCGCCGGCGCAAGGGCCGTATATCGCCGAGATCTGCGGAATGACGCCCGAGGCGAGCGTATTGCGCTTGAATATCTCGCCGTAGCCATAGAGCGAATGGATGCCTTCCTGAATGCGGGCGCCGCCCGAATCGTTGAGCCCGATGACCGGCGCGCCGACCTTGACCGCGAGGTCCATGACCTTGCATATCTTCGACGAGACCACTTCGCCGAGGGACCCCCCCTGCACGGTGAAATCCTGCCCGAAAACGAACACCTTACGGCCGTCAATGGTGCCGTAGCCGGTCACCACCGCGTCGCCGAGCGGGCTTCCCTCCTTGCGGTCGGAGCGGAGGCTGTCCATCTCCTCGAAACTGCCCGGATCGAGCAATTTGGCGAACCGTTCCCGCGCCGTATACTTGCCCTTCTTGTGTTGATCCTCGATGCGCTTCTCGCCGCCCCCCAGTTTCGCTTGTTCCTTCTTGGCTCTCAGCTGCGCCAGTTTTTCCTCGATGGTCGTCATCGTTTTTGCTCCTTATGGTTAATGAGTTTCCGGTTGTGTGAGCTCAACGAGCACCCCTTTCGAGTCCTTGGGGTGGATGAAGGCTATCTTAGTGTGGTGAGCGCCGCACCGCGGGGTCTCGTCAATGAGTTTTACTCCCTTCTCCTTCATCTTCGCAAGTGCCGCGGCGATGTCTTCGACCTCGAACGCAAGGTGATGAACACCGGGCCCCTTCTTTTCGATGAATTTGGCAATGGGACTTTCAGGGGAGGTCGGTTCGAGCAGTTCAATACGCGTTTCTCCGATGGTGAGGAACGCCACTTTCACCTTCTGATCCTCGACCACCTCTTCCCCTTCGACCGGCAGACCGAGGATGTCGCGATAGAATCCGATGTAATCGGCGATCTTCTCCACCGCGATACCGATGTGACTGATCTTTTTCACGATAGTTCCTCCGTTCGGGTTGATATGAGTTTCTCTATCTTTTTCAAAAGGCTATACGGATTTTCCTTCCCCGACGCCACCGAAGCGGCCCATTCATCAAAGAATCGAGCGCCGCCCAAGGAGGCATACAAGCGCCGCTCCACCTTCTCGGCGACCATCTTTTCCAATTGGCGCGCCAGCCGACCGCGCCGCACCTCGGCACGGTGCTGACGAACATAGGCGCGGTGAGCCTCGATCTGGCCAACGAGGTCGGTTATCCCTCGCCGCTCGGTCGCCACCGTCTCGACGATGGGAGGAATCCATACGAAGCGTTCACGGTTGAGATCGAGCACCATGCGTATCTCGGCGATGAGGCGCTCTTTTCCCTCGCGATCGGCCTTGTTGACGACAAAGATGTCGGCGATCTCCATGATGCCCGCCTTGAGCGCCTGAACATCGTCACCGAGTCCCGGCACGAGCGTAAGGAGCACCGTGTCGGCAACCGCAAGGACATCTATCTCGCTCTGCCCCACCCCGACCGTCTCGACGATGACCGCATCGAAGCCGACCGACCGGAGGAAATTGACGACATCGAAGGTCGCGGGCGCAAGGCCGCCGAGACTGCCGCGGCTCGCCATGCTCCGGATGAAGACGCCGGGGTCTTCGGCGTGCGCCGACATGCGAATGCGGTCACCGAGGATCGCGCCGAAGAC
>CAYNMQ010000160.1:4120-5123 GCA_964398245.1 uncultured Spirochaetales bacterium
TTCGCGCCGCCGGTGAATGGAGAACTGGGGGCGACCGCGACGACGGCGACGAGTTTTCCTTCCTCACGCAATTTGGCGACGATGCAATCGGCAAGCGTGCTTTTCCCCGCTCCCGGAGGACCGGTGATACCGATGACCTGCACCGTTTCAGGGTCTTGATAGTGCGCCGCAAGCACCTCTTCGGCGCGGTCACGGTCATTCTCTATCTCGGAAAGGAGCCTGCCCAGCCCCCGGTGGTCAATGGTTCGATCCTTTCGTATGAACTCGAAACCCTTGTGTTTTTTCACGATCGCCGCAACCTGCCACGCGCCAAAAGAAAACAACCGCCGCAACCTTATAGTAAGCCACGGAAAACAAGTCAAATTTTCGGATGTGGCCGACTAACAAGAAGATGGAAGGTTTTCTTATGTTATAAAAAAAGATTCCCCCGATCACTTCCTCAACCCCTCAAAAGAACAGACACCTTCCTTTTCGCAGTGGTGGAAGAATTGGGCAGAGACGAACGAAGGCGATCACTTTCTTCGTTCACTGGGACGCTTCCCCGTTCGTACATCCTTTGGATTATCCGGTTGCGGGATGTAATCGTCAAAAGGACACAAGTCGGGATGATGGTCGCAGTAGCACTCCATGTCGCGGGCTTTCATCAAAGGAGAATAAGAATCCTGCCACACCAACCAATACCCCTCAAATTCTGACCCTGATTGCCGATACTGCGGTTCACCTTTCTCATGTGGCGTGGGTAAAGAGCAATAACTTTTTTTCTCATCCAATCGGTAAAAACATACCCGGATATCCCATGCGTCGTTAACATCGTTAGTGTAAAAATTGTTGTTGTAAAGCAGGAGATTGCCTCGAGCAAAAACAGGATACACCACCATGAGTGGCTCGACGAGCCCTTCCATCTTGATATATTGGTGCTCGTACGGACGCTTGCTCAGATCAACCCGAACAAGAGAATCCTTGGTCTTATAGGCATCGGCATAATAGAGCACTTCGGGATTGT
>CAYNMQ010000161.1:0-5121 GCA_964398245.1 uncultured Spirochaetales bacterium
CGTCCTCGTCGTGATCGAAGATGCGGTTGTCACTGGCGCTGTTGGGTATCGTGTAGATCTCGGTGTAGTACATATAAATAAAAACAAAAAGTTCCCATGAGCGGTTCTCGACGAAGGTTATCTTGCCGCTTTCCTCGGTCACGGTGATGTCGGGCTTCGGGTTCTTGAGTTCGTAGGGGTGCCAGAACCAGTAGATGTCGCAGTACTTCTGGTAGAATATCGTGTCGCCCTGCGAGGTGGTATTGTCTATCTTGCAGATCTTGTTTTCGATATGGAGTTCGCCGTTCTCGAGCGTTATCTTGCCGAGTTTGTAGCGGGTGGTTACCGATTCGACATTGCCGATGATGGTCTGCGTGTCGGAGACGAGGACCAGTTTCTCGGCCCATGTGCCGACGAACTGCGCGAGAAGCGGATTCACACTGTCCTCGTCGCTCTCGACGGCATCGTCGTCGTTTGTTTCGTCCGATGCTTCGTCGAGCATCTCGTCGTTCGTTTCGTCTCCTGCTTCATCGGTTGCGACGGCATCGTCGGTGATCGGCTCTTCCTCGACGGCGGTCGCGTCGTCGCCCGGCTCGATCGCGGCGTCGTCGCCGGTCTCATCGGTGACGGCAGTGTCGGCGTCTGCCGGTGTCGCATTGTCGTTCTTGCTTGAACTATCGTCGCTGCAGGAAACAGCCACAAACAGCGCCGCAAGGAAAAGAAGAAAACAGGACCATCGCCTCATGTGTTCCTCCATCAGTAAAGCACTTTTATGAACAAGCCGGTTCCAATGAGGAAGCCACCGCTTCTGAATCCGGGAAAGCCGGGGTTGTTCGTCTGGAACCCCTGCGCCTCGGCGATCGGACGCCGCTCGGGGTCTGAGTAGTCTATGAGGCTGTCGGGGTACTCGTCCACCACGCCGCCGTCCGCCGTGCTCCGCGAGAGGTCTTTGTGGTGCGAGCGGGGGATGAGCCACTGCAGTTGGCCATGAACGCCGCCGGCGAGGGTGAACTTTTCGAACTCGAAGTATTCGGTCCATCCGCCCGCCCAGATGAGCCGGTGGTTGTCCACATAGTTCTCGCGGCCGGTCTGATCGGGAACCGGTGACTGGACGAACGAGAAGTCGAAGCCGATCTCCCGCTCGGGGTGGGTGATGCGGAAGCCGGCCTGTACGGAGGCGGTGTCGTGCCAGCGGTCGATCGGTTTCGTTCCGTGCCGGTTCTCGTAGGTCTGCCAGTGGTGCCAGAGGGCGCCGACGGTAGGCGCGAGTTTGTAGTCGTGCCCGATGTTGAACGCGTAGGAGATACCGCCGCCGGCGCGGAGCGGCTCGTAGCCGTAGGTCATCATCCCGCTGCTGCCGAGGTAGCGTTTCGTGTCGTCCTCGTAGTCCCAGCCCCACACCTGTGTCTTGTTCTGGAGTTCTATCTGGCCGGTGTTCGATTGCAGATGCACCGTGCCGGTGATGACGAGGTCCTCGATCGGGTAGGCGGCAAAACCGAAGTGCGGCGCAAGCGATCCGGTGACCTTGACCGAGGAGTTGAGTATCTGGAACGAGGGATCGGAAGAGTCGGGGACATAGACCTCGGTCTCGGTGAGGGTGTAGGTGGTGAAGGCGATGCCGGCGCCGAGGTGAAGGTAGTCGTTCACCTTGCCGCCGAGGCCGACGGCGATGTTGAACTGCTGGGAGCGATCCTCGAGCAGTTCGAAGTGGAGCGAGTTGCTGAAGAACTGTTCCCGCTCGTCGTTGTAGTAGGGGGTCTGCGTCTGGACGCTCGTGGCGGGGAGGAGCAGATAGAGGCCGAGGGTGAGCCACTCTTCGATGATCGTCTTGGTGGCGCCGAGCGCGATGACCATCTTTATGTCGTTGTAGTCGGCGCTCCCGCGTTCGCGGATGAGTTGGTTAGTGGGAAGCGGCGTGAAGCGCTGGTCACGGTAAGGGACATCGTCGCCGACATGGGTTATCTGGTCGGAGGCCGCCTTGTCGTAGATGCTGTCGGGGATGTTGATGTCGGGGATGCCGTCGCCGTTCGCATCGGTCGCGGGGCGCGCGAAGTGGTTGATGTCGAGCGCCTCGACCATCATGAAGAATCCGAGTTTCGCCGAATCGGGCATCTTCACGAGGAGCGCCGGGTTGAAGTAGGCCGCCTCGGAGCCCCCGGCGAGCGTCCGCATCGAAAAGGGGTTCGCGCTGTCGGGTGCCCCGACGAGTTCGAGGAGCGAAGATGCCGTGAGGAAACACGGTATCATGGCTGTGAGAAAAAGGGAGAAAAGGTATCGCACAATAGGCTCCATCAGACCGTCAACCTGCCGGAGGCATTATGGGTTCTTTGGCTCCAGAGTCAAGAAAGCGTCTCAGAAGAGGCCGACGATCTGTCCGTCGGGAGAGATGTCCATCCGCTCGGCGGCAGGAGATTCGGGGAGACCGGGCATCGTCATGATGTCCCCCGTGTAGGCGACGATGAAACCGGCGCCGGCACAGGTCTTGATGTCGCGCACCTCGAGGGTGAAGCCTTCGGGACGGCCGCGAAGGTCGGGCTCGTCCGAGAGCGACGACTGAGTCTTTGCCATGCACAACGGGAGCGTCGCATAGCCCCACGCCGCCTGCTCTTCTATCTTGGCGAGCACGGTGCGGGGGATGTGAACCGCCGCCGCTCCGTAGCATGTTTTGGCGACCTTCTCGATCTTGAGGGGAAGCGGGTCGTCCAGTTCGTAGGCGAAACGAACGGGGCCGTGCTCTTCTTGCGCGAGACGCCACACCTCGGCGGCGAGATCGGTCGCTCCCGCGCCTCCGCGAGCCCATACTTCGAGGGGGAAACAGGAAACGCCGATCCCCGCGCAGAGGCGTGTCGCCGTCGCGATCTCTTCGGCGGTGTCGTCGGGAAAGCGGTTGAGGGCGACGACCACAGGGCGGCCGAACGAGCGCATGTTCTCGATGTGCTTCTCGAGATTGGGGAATCCGCGTTCGACGGCGGCCGGATCGTTCTGGGGGAGATTCTTGCGCGCGACGCCGCCGTGGTACTTGAGTGCCCGCACCGTCGCGACGATGACCACGACATCGGGAGGGCGTACGCCTTTCTGGCGGGAGACGAGGTCGAAGAATTTCTCGCCGCCGAGGTCTGAGCCGAAGCCTGCTTCGGTGACGACGATGTCGGCGAAACGGCGCGCGATGTCCATCGCGACGATCGAGTTGGTGCCGTGCGCGATGTTGGCGAACGGCCCGGCATGGACGATCGCCGGGTTTCCTTCGATGCTCTGGACGAGATTCGGGTTCAGGGCATGTTGGAGCAGTATCGCCATCGCTCCCGGTGCCCTGAGATCGCGGGCATAGAGCGGGGCACCCTGCGGTTTGACGGCGACGATAATGTTGCCGAGACGTTGCTTGAGGTCCTCGAGGTCGTACGCGAGTGCGAGGATTGCCATCACCTCGGAGGAGGCGGTTATCTCGAACTTGCTTTCGCGCACCTGTCCCGCCTCTTTACCGAGGCCGATGACGATGTTCCGGAGCGCGCGGTCGTTCATGTCGAGGACGCGGTGCCAGACGATCTCTCGAGGAAGGAGGCACTGCTGGGTCACCCGCGAGTACTGGTTGTCTATGAGCGCCGCGAGCAGGTTGTGCGCCGCGGTCACCGCGTGGATGTCGCCGGTGAAGTGGAGGTTGATGTCGGTCATCGGAAGGACCTGTGCGTAACCGCCGCCCGCGGCGCCTCCTTTGACGCCGAAAATCGGGCCAAGCGACGGTTCACGCAGCGTGACGATGCTCTGGACGCCGATGCGGTTGAGCGCGTCCGACAGGCCGATCGAAACGGTCGTCTTGCCTTCGCCGAGCGGCGTCGGCGTCATCGCGGTGACAAGCACTTGGCGTGCCCGTGGCTCGGCGAGCGAGCGCGCCGAAAGTTTTATCTTGGCGATATGGTTCCCGTAGCGCTCGAGATGCTCGGTGCCGATTCCCATCCGCTCGGCTATGGTCTCAATGGGGCGCAGGGGTGCTTGTGCGGCGATCTCGAGGTCGGTCGGCATCGGGTCGTCCTCCATTTTTGTCCGTACACCGGAGGCAGTCTACTGAACGGCGCGAGAAAAACAATGCGACGCCCGTAAAGGGATCTTGAAAAAGTTGTCAAGAGAACCCCAGCCGGATATATTCTTTCGAAACCGTTTGTTTTTTTGTAAGGGGGCTCTCATGCAACGCGTCGAGTTCATGGAAAAGATCGAACATCTTCTCAAGAATCATCCGAAGGTCGAGTTCAATGTCTCGCGCGAAGAACTCATCTTTCACGCTGTCACCCGCGGCAAGGCGCTCATCACGGTGAATGGGACACTCGCCACCTGGACACCGGTCGAATCCACGGGGCGCAGTCCCAAGGACACGCTCATCGTGAGGCGTCCCGAAAGCGAGATGAAGATAGATTGGACGAGTCCCGCCTGCAACCCCTGCACCCCCGAGCCCTTCGAGATGCTCTTCAACGATGCGGTGGAGTTCCTTTCGAAGAAGCAGTCGTTCTATGTGACCGACCGGGTGCTCGGCGCCGACAGCTCCTACGCGCTTCCCTGCCGCACTATCACCGACCGGTCGCTCGTCGCGCTCTTTACCGACAACATGTTCCGCCCGGCGCCGAAAGACCTCGATAAGAGCATCTTCGCCGACAAGGGCTTCACGATCCTTGCGGTCCCCTACAACAAACTCGACGCTGCCAAGTATGTCGGACGCCTGCGCAAACTGCCGAGCGGCAGGACGACCGACATGGCGATCGTGATGGATTTCGACAACCGCATCGGCATCGTCATCGGATCGGCCTATCTCGGCACCGTCAAGAAGATGATGTTCACCGTGATGAACTATTACCTGCCCGATGTCGGCATCCTGCCGCTCCACTGTTCGGCGAATGAGGGCAAAAAGGGCGACTGTGCCCTCATGCTCGGCCTGTCGGGCACCGGCAAGACGACCCTATCGGCCGACCCGGAGCGGGCGCTCATCGGCGACGACGAGCACGGTTGGGACGACAAGGGCATCGCCAACTTCGAGAACGGCTGCTATGCGAAGCTCATCAACCTCAACAAGGAGAAGGAGCCCGACATCTACCACGCCATCTACCATCAGGCGCACCATCTCAAACACGGTGCGATCATCGAGAATGTCATGGTGTT
>CAYNMQ010000162.1:0-4970 GCA_964398245.1 uncultured Spirochaetales bacterium
GGTGACGAAAGGGAGTTCGCGATGGCCTTGGCGAAAAACCCGATCGGGGTGTTTGATTCGGGCATTGGCGGACTTACCGTTTTCAGGGAAATAAGAAATCTTCTGCCTTCCGAGGACCTGTATTATCTCGGCGACACCGCCAGGGTCCCTTACGGCACCAAATCGCCCGAGGTCATCCGTCGGTATGCCGAGATCAATGTCCGGTTCCTCGTCGGGCAAGGAGCCAAGGTCGTGGTGGTCGCCTGCAATACGGCATCGGCGACGGCACTCGACCATGTCAGGGCGGTCTTTCCCGATGTCCCGATCATCGGTGTCGTTGAGCCGGTGGTGGGATATCTTTCTACCCGTCCGGAGGCGGAGAACATCGGGGTGATCGGAACGACGACGACCATCGGCAGCGGGGTCTATCAATCTGCTTTGGAATCTCTGGGAAGAACGATACGGGCCAAGGCATGTCCGCTTTTTGTCCCGTTCGTTGAGGAAGGGATAGTTTCTCATCCGCTGGTTGACCAAGTGATAGATTACTACCTAGCGGAATTCCGGGAAGTCGCCATAGACACTCTGGTCCTCGGGTGCACGCACTACCCGCTTTTGCGTCCCGCCCTGGAAGCCTATTTTCGGAACAAGGTGCACATCGTTGACTCTGCGGCTCCTACCGCGGGCGCTCTTCGGGATCTTCTGGTCAGATTTGGGCTTTCCAGCGATCCCTCCGGAAAGGGCGAGGAGCGTTTCTTCGTTACCGATGCGGCCGAGAGCTTTCGACGCATCGGAGGACGATTCCTGGGTCGGCCCCTTTCCGCCGTGGAACATATCTGAAAAATTGATTTTACCGACTTGTTTGTATATGGTACCCTGTTGCTTTTTGGGGATACGATATGAAAACAGTTATTATTGGCCTTGGCATCTTTTTGCTTTTCGCCGCTGGGGGAGCGATGGCGGGGGATCCCGGGGAGGTATCCTCTGCGGGAGCGGCGCCGGCGGAAGTCGGCGATACTACTCCGGCGTCTTCGGATGGGGGTGCTCCCGCCCCGGAGATCGATCTTCGACTGCGCAACCTTGAGGAAAAGATCAACTCGTTGAAAGACAAGGTCTTCAGGGCGAAACAGCGGCTCGCCGTCTTGCAAGAGACGGTGTTGAGCGGCGCGCTGGCGGGCGCTCGTTGTTCCATCATACACCGTTACGAGGTTGGGACGGCTTTCGAGCTGGTCTCGGTGTTGTACTATCTCGACGAGGCGCCGGTGTTCAAATGGGTCGAAGGCGGCCCCGAAATAAAGAATGAGGTTTCCATCTTCGACGGATCGGTGGTCCCGGGACCGCATCACCTGTCCATCTACCTTGTGTATCGAGGAAAAGGGTACGGCCTTTTTTCGTATATGAAGGGGTATCTGTTCAAACTGAAGGCAGGGTACTCTTTCAATGTTGAGGAGGGGCAGCTGGTCGAGGTGACGGCGACGACATTGGATAGAGGCTCGCTGGTGAAACTCGACAACCGCCTTTATCTCTCATTTGATATCGCCAAGAAATCACATGAGGAATCTACAACGGCGGAACGGAACGACCGCCGGCAGGAACGCCCGGCTCAGTAAGACATGGCACAGATGATGTCTTCCCGAACGAGTATGCCTTTTCGCCGCTTCTTGTGGCTGGCTTTGTCGCTGATCGTGGGAGGGGGCGAACTCGCGGCGCAACAAAGCGCGTCCGGCGCGGGGGTGTCAGGATCGCTTGAGAAGGGCCTTTCTTCGATAGAGTTCGACCTGAAGACACTCGAGGAGGAAGCCGCGGGTGCCGAGGGACGCTATCTGTCTCCTTTCATCGTCAGTCGCGAATACAGCGAATCTCCCGCCAAGAAGCTTGAAAAGGCCGATTTCTACTTTCAGCGGAAAGATTATGTTTCTGCGGGAAGTCTCTATTACTCCATAGCAAGCGGTCGAAAAGAGAAGGACGTCATCTGGGAAGAGGCGCAGTTCAAGCTCGCCGAGACATTGTTCCTCAGCAACAACTACCTTTCGGCATCCCGGTACTACGAGGCGTTGCTGGCCGAGAAACCCTATTCGCGGTTTCAGGTGGATGCCCTTAAACGGCTCATCGCCGCGGCGTATCATCTGGGGGAATATGCGAAAGCAAAGACATACTACAACGGTTTTCTCAACATCGGCTACGATGTCTCGCGGGATCAAGACCTTTTGTACTTCTTAGGCAAGTCGCTTTTTTTCGATGCCCAGTACAAGGATGCGGACAAGGTGCTCTCCGCGGTCCAGAAAGAGAGCGCTTACTATCTCCAAAGCCTCTATTTCCGCGGGGTGATCGCCCTGCAGGAAAACGCCCTCGATCGGGCATATCCCTTTTTCGCCACCGTGAGCGAGACGCCGGCGGGATCGTATTTCAAGTATGAACAGATCCGCGATCTCGCGGTACTTGCGCTGGGGCGTCTTCTTTTTCAGAAAGGGGATCTGGAGGCCGCTGCCGATCATTATCTGAAGATCGAGCATCGGTCTCATCTGTTCCCCGAAGCTTACCTGGAGCTGTGCTGGATCTATATCAAGCGCGAACAATGGGAAAAGGCGCTTGAGGCGTTGCGATTGGTCCGGTATATCGCGCCTGGCTCCTTTGTGGCGCCGCAGGCCGAGATACTGGAAGGGAACATACTCATCAAACTGCGCCGCTATGGCGAGGCGATGCTTCTGTTCAATCGCATCGTCAAAGAATACGGTGACATTCGCGACCAGCTGAATTCTCTTAAAGGAAAGGCGAACCCGTGGGAGGATGCTGAGGGCTCCGTCGAGTCGCGTTTCTCGCTGTATGCGCCGTTCGTAAGGTCCTTACTGAAGGACAACAAGAAATTCTCTCAAGCGATGAGGCTTCAGGATGAACTCAAGCAGATAGAGGTGGAGCTGGAACAGGTCGCTAAGCTGGAAAGCAAGCTGACCAGCATCGTCGGGAACAAGAATGTCGCCTCCATATTCCCGCCGCTTAAAGAGGGGACCGAAAAGACGATCGTCCTGAAGAGCCGGGTGGTCGCTCTTCGCGCTGCCCTTTTGAAGACATACGCCGATGCGGCGCTGAAGGGGCTCGCATCACAGGATCGCGCGAGATGGGATGAGCTTGAAAAGGAGAGGAAAGTCCTCGAGAAAAAGGTGAGCGATCTGATGCCTCAGGCGGGAGCCTCTCTTGAAGAAGCCGCTTCCCATTATGCCGCCTCGCTGCTTGCCTTCGAAGAGGAGCTTCACCGGGCGTTGGTGCGTACGAGAACGCTGGGAGAGCAGATCGAGGCGTTGCAGATGTACTGTATGCGCGCCGCGGCATCTCCTGACGACCGGGTCGTCAAGAAAATAGAGACGGAAAAGCAACAGATCGCCTCCCTGCGGGAGCGGATCCTGAAGCTCAAACAGGAAACCGAGGACGAGAAGAACCGCCTTCTCTTGGGCGGGGACATCTTCTCCCGTATAACGATCGCTCGTGACGCCTATGAGCGGACGCTGCGGGAGCAGGAACAGCTTCTTGCCCGCTCGACGAGCCTTCCCGCAACGGAAAAGAAACGGGTCGAGGATCTCTTCGCTCGACTGGACAAGCTTGCCGGGACCGTCGATCGGCTTTCCGAGAGGCTCAACGAGGTCGTCGGCGGTCTTGTCCAGAATATCAAGGAGGCCTTCGAGGCCGAAAAGATAAAGATCGAGGAATACAAAAGTCAGCTTCTCTCTTTGAAGAGGGAGGCGAATGAGACCGCCTCGTTGACGATAGTCTCCAACCTCTCGCGGGTGAACAAAACATTCGACGATCTTCTTTTGCAGGCCGATCTCGGCATCATTGATGTCGCGTGGGAGCGCAAGGAGGAGGCGACCCAGAACCTCAACCGTCTTCGTACGCGGATGGCGCAGGAGATCCAGGAGCTCTATCTGAACTTGGAGAACTTGGAATGATGCTCCTCAGGCTCCTCTGCCTTTTGCTGTTTGCCCTGTCGCTTTCGGCGAAAGAAGCGCAAGTACCCGCGAAAGAGAAGAGTGGAGGAAAGAACACCGGTGTTTCTGTCGTGGTGGACGAAGCGGGCTTTGAGAAGGATTATGTCGAACGACAGATCATCCGGTATGAGTCGCTGGTCGCCGACTATCAGCGGGAGGTGCAGTCCCTGCTGAAGCGCAAGGTGGAAGAGAAGAAACGGCTCATCGAGATGAAATACCAGCCTTCCCTTCGTAAAGAACTGGAGAGCGAGACGGCCTCCCGCGACGAGGCGATAGTCCTTTTCGAGAATTTCATCAGGAAGTATTGGGGCAACGCCGAGTTCGTTCCCAGCGCCATGTACCGCTTGGCGGAGCTTTACTACGAACGCTCCGTGATAGAGCACGAGGCGCGGATGGACGAGTACGATCGTCAAGTGGCGCTCTATGAGAAAGGGCAGCTCTCTCAGGAGCCGGAGATGCCGGTCGTGGATCTGGAGCCGTCTATCGCGTTGTATCGGGAGATCGTCACGAACTATCGTGATTTTCGCTATCTCGGCGGGGCGTATTATATGCTCGGCTATTGCCTTGACGCCTCAAAACAAAAGGAGGAGGCGGTAAAGGTATGGGAAGAGATGACGGAGAAAAAGATCGCCTCGGAGTATGCCGCCGAGGTCTATATGCGGATAGGAGAATACTACTTCTCAGAGAAGAACGATCTCCGCAAGGCGCTGGACGCTTTCATGAAAAGCGCTCAATATAAGGACTACAACGATTATGACACGGTGGTCTACAAGATCGCATGGACCTACTACCGCATGACCGACTTCGACCGGGCGATAGACACCTTCGCGTCGCTCATCTTCTACGCCGACGAGATGAAGCGCCGGGGATTGCCGGGCGGACAGGACATGCGCAAGGAGTCGGTGCAGTATATCGCGATAAGTTTCGCCGATGAGGAATGGGGCTCGGTTGACAAGGCGATAGCCTATTTCCACAAGATAGACGGGAAGAACTTCGAGCTCGAGGTGTTCGAGG